>NZ_OBEL01000008.1 GCF_900215605.1 Cohaesibacter gelatinilyticus
AAACGTGAAAACCAAATGCGCCACTGGGCCATGGTCACCATGCTCGCCATATTGGCAATGCTCGTCACTATCCTTCATAGCATTGCTGCTGACTTTGATGTAGCCATTGAGACCCATGAAAAAGCACTGGATTTTTCATCCCCTACCCTGCCTGTCAGGCTTTTCCCGCTGCAATCGGTGGAAAAGTCCTACTCCCTTTGCGTTCTCGTGCCTCATATGAAGGATGAATACTGGATCAGCGTCCAGTCCGGTTTCAAGAACCGCGCCGGTGCCTTGGGACTGCAATTCAGCTGGCATGAGGCGGGCGGCTATCTTGAATTGGATCGACAGATCAAACAGATCAAGGCCTGCGTTACACAAGGCCATGATGCCATCATTCTCGGTGCAGTCAGCGCCAATGACCCTGCGCTTTTGAAGGCAGTTGAGGCAGTATCAAAAAGCATCCCGGTCATTGCCATGGTCAATGAACTGCAATCTCCGCATCTTGCAGCCAAGGCCGCCGTATCCTGGTACGAGATGGGCCGCATGCTGGGGCAAAAGGTCGTGTCAGATCTACCAGACAATATAAGGGAACCTCATCGAGTGACTTTGGTCTCCGGGCCATCTGAATCCGGCTGGGCCCCCATTCTGGAAGAAGGCTTGCGAGAAGGCCTGAAATCCGACCGCATCCGCTTTGGCTCATCCTTGCAATCGGACAGTGACTATCGCAACCAGTTTGTGCAGGTCGAAAAAGCCGTTGCCGATTGCCAGCCCAATCACATCATCATTGGCAGCGCACCCGCAGCAGAAGCCGCCATGTCGCTGGTTCGTTTGATCGATTGTCCCAGCAAACCCAAAATCTATGCCAGCTATTATTCCCTTGCCGTAAAACGAGGCCTGCGGTCCAAAAAGATCGAAGCCGCCATTGTCGATTTTGCGGTTCTGCAAGGCTGGCTAGCCGTTGAGCAAAGCGCACGCATTCTGGAAGGCAAGTTGCGCTATAGACAATTGGGTCCGAAGATCGACATCGCCACACCCACGCATATTCCTGCAGATCATTGGGCAGTGATTTCCCGCTAGTGTGGTGGAATTGAAATAGGTATCATTTATCGGCAGGTTCATTTGCCTATTTCAATTCCTGAAACCACACTAGAAACATATATTTGTTAGCCACCCTTTTGAATCTAAAGTTCGTTCGGTGCTCGCTGTTCAATGTGACGAACTTTAGATTCGGGTGACTAGAGCATTTTGAATGAATATCCGGCCATCAAAATACTCCAGGTTCCAGAATTTTCCATTGTCTGGTCTTTGATCATTCTTCAGCTTTTGCCAGAGCCATCAATAATGGCGTGATCAAGAGTGTCAGGGTGATAATGTTAAAACCGACATTCGATAGAATGCCTGCTGCATATGACCCAATACTGTCAACGACAAACCAAGCAATGACAGCAATAAGAGCTGCCTTGATGGTTTGCCGATCACCTTTGCGCACCGCCGGCGTCACAATCAGCAAATAGAACACCGCCAGAGCACAAACCAGCCCGGCACCGATCGATGACAACCATATCGTTTCCTGATTCCATTGCGGCAGCCCGTCTCCAACGGGCCAATGCAGCAGATCAAGATAGATTCGGGCTGCTAAATCAAATGGTGGAAAGGCTGCCAGCCCCCAAAGAAAGCTGATCACAAAAAGTAGACAGGCAATCGCTTTTGTGAGGTTCGCACTCAATCGCTTGGTCATTGGTTTTCCCTTTTCAATGGCATTTCGCGACAAGAAGCCACCAAAAGAACTGCAAGACAATTACCTCGGAAGTAAGTGTTTGATCCCTCCAGATACGCTATAGAGGGAAATGCAAATCAGGCTACAGAGCCGAGCCTAAACTCATTGCGTCAAAGTTTTTTGCCCATCTATCAGGGAGAAGAATGCAATCATGAACCCTGAACCCCAATTCGGAGATATTCTGAGACGATGGCGATCTCTAAGGCGGCTAAGCCAGATGGAGCTTGGTCTGCAAGCCAATGTTTCGGCACGGCATATCAATTTCATTGAAAGAGGCCGTGCCCGACCCTCACGCTCCATGGTCGTGCAATTGGCCCAAACACTGGAAATGTCAAAAGCTGATACCAATCTGGCCGCTCTTGCAGCAGGGCATGCTCCGATTTTCAAGCAGGATCCTTCATCCATCGATCTTGCTCCACTGCGATCCTGCATCCGGCGAATGTTGGACAATCACATGCCATTCCCCGGCATTGTTCTGGATAAACACTGGAATATCATTGATGCCAATGAAGCTGCCCGGTTTTTCCTTCATCATGCAGGCTTCGCCAACGCCATAAACATCATGGAAGCACTGGCAGCGCAACCTCCCGAAGAAAGCTCGATAGAAAACTGGCATGAAGCGGTTGCTCTGATTCTGTACCGCTCAAAGATCGAACTGACCCATGCCGGTGATGATCCGATCCTGTTTCGATTGATCACCAGTCTGGAGGAGCATTTTCACAAATTTGGAGGTAAGGATTTTCACGTCGATTTCAGCCAGGCCATGTTGCCTACACGGTTCAAGATCGGGGGGAAATCTATCTGCATGTTTTCAACCATTGCACATTTTGGGACCGTCTTCGACATGTCCATTTGCGATATTCAGATCGAGTTGATGTTTCCATCCGACCCCAAAAGTGAAGCCGCACTGATTGAGATCGACCAGAAGGTGAAGGCTGAATTCTGACTGATGGTCAGATAGTCATTGTCCGGGAAGTTCATATTGGTGCGGCTTGGAGCTGATACAAACCGACATGATCATTTGCATGACAAACTGGATGGGAATTCGGTGGATCGCTCTTCTCTCAGATCAAGAATATGCATTGATCATATCTCTATGGCGAGCCGAATTGGGAGCACACTTCGATAGCGAGCAACCCAAATAAAAGACGGAATTTTCCCGCCTCTCATTCTTCTTGTTAAATGCATTTTCTTATTCCGGCACATAGCGCGGATAGGTCTTTTTGCTGGTTCTGGCAAAGTCCAGATCAATCTTTGCTGTAGCAAAGGGATTATGCTCATCGGTTTTGGCCAGAATATTGCCTTCCGGATCGATGATCCAGGCAAGACCACCCATGCTTGGTCCCTCACCTTTCGGAGCCCAGAGATTGGAGGATAGGCAATAGGCACCGGAGCAAACTGCGGCTGCCTGGCCGCCTGCCAGCCATTTATCAACCGAGCCGTGAGGCGTTGCGCGTGGCACGCAGAGCAGATCAACGCGTGATTGCGCGTAATGGCGAGCCCATTCGAAGAACCACATCTCTGTACAGATCTGCACGCCCAGACGCATGCCGAGGAGGCGAGCGCTATCGAACCGCTTCTCGCCGCGATCATACCAGCTATGTTCCCAATAATCCTCTTCGTCAGGCAAGTAATATTTGTCATGGAAACCCGCAACGCCTTCTTCCTGTGACCAGACATAAGCCTGATTGCGACGGCTGCCTTGGGCATTGATGATCGGACGGGTGCCCATCACCGCCTTTGCCCCCAGATTGCCAAGATCGGCAATTCGGATCTCATGATCGGCTACAGCCTTTTTCCAGTCTGCTTCATTTGCATCGGGGCTGGCAGCCAACCAACCGGAAAAACTCATTTCAGGAACCAGAACAAAGTCGCTGCCATTCTCGCGAATATGCTCTTTCAGGCCAGCGATGGCATCATCCAGCGTGCTGGGATCCGGGTTCCATTGGCAAACAGTGACTTTCATGGTCTCTCCTCATCTTTTGATGAAAAGGTTACACCGCCTCAATTCTGGTCAATAGAGATTTTATTCGCATGGATCATCAAATTATGATCAAACTGACGTCGGACGACAAACCTGCAAAGAAGAAGTTCAAGCATTATCCAATCGGCTATTTCCATATCGATATTGCTCAGGTTCAGACAGCAGAAGGCAAGCAGCTGTACCTTTATGTTGCAATTGACCGGACAAGCAAATTTGCCTTTGTACAAGCCGTCAGAAAAACCGGAAGATCGTCAGCATCTGCCTTTCTGGAAGCTCTGATAGAAGCAGTACCCTACAAGACCCCTACTGTTCTGACAGATAACGGGATCCAATTTACCTTTCCTCCTCGTTATGCTGACGGTCCTACAGCACGCTACATGACCCATATGTTTGACATGCGATGCAGGGAAAACAGCATTGAACACTGTCTGACCAGGATCAGGCATCCCTGGACGAATGGTCAGGTCGAACGCATGAACCGTACGATCAAGGAAACAACCGTCAAGCGTTATCACTATGACAACCATGAACAGTTAATCGCTCATCTCGATGACTTCATCAATGTATACAATTACGCAAGACGGCTAAAAACACTCAAGGGCCTCACACCGTATGAATTCATATGCAAACAATGGACAAAAGAACCAAAAAGGTTCAACCTAAATCCAATCCATCAAATGCCGGGACTGAACAGATCGCAAGGTAGCTTGCCAGATCAACCATCACTTTCGAGATATTGGCATGCAGATCCAAACTGGCGACCAGAAGAATATCGGGCCCGATAAGGTTACGCACGCGCCTCAGAATCTCGCCCTCTCCGTCCCCAAGGTTTCGGTGACCATGGCACCGTGAAGGTCAAGATAGACCGCATCAAGCAGACCAGCTTGTGCAATCCCCGCCAGAATCATTGAACAGATTGCCTCGAAGACATCATCGGTCACTTCGGCGGAGGGTTCGGCGGTACACCACAGAACAGGGATAACATCAAACCCCGCGGCCGGGGCCGGGGTCGCTGCGGCGAACCCCGCGAGGGGAAATTCATCCCGCATGTCTCTTCAATGACCCGGGTACCGTACAACATGGCAGGCCAGAAGTCGGCCATTCCAAACTCTGCCAATCCGGCCTTGGTCACGCCAAAGCAATTGGTTTCATACTGAAAACCAGCAATAGCAACGCGTGTCACCGTCAAACCCTGTCTGCACTGAAATCTTGGAACACAGTTTCCCCACGCCGAACCGTTGTTAAGACAGTCGTCTTCAGCAATTGATCCGCCTCTTCAAGCGGGTTGCGCGACAGGATGGCAAGATCGGCCAGTTTTCCAACCTCGATCGATCCGCGCTGGTCTTCCTGAAAGACCTGCCAAGCCGCATCAATGGTCTGCGCCTTGAGGGCTGAAAGCGGACTAATCTTCTGATCCTCGCCCAATACCCGACCTGAGGCAGTGGTTCTGTTTACAGCACAATGGGCCAGATGCAGCGGGCGGGTCGGCGTCACCGAGGCGTCATTGTGGATCGTGTAACGCAACCCAAAGCGCTCGGCCGAGGCAGCTGGTGAAATCCGCTGCGCGCGTTCCGGGCCTAGGAAGGTATCGAAATGACGATCCCCCCAGAAATGGATATGGGCAGGGAAAAAGCTGACGGTCATGCCCAGTTCAGCCATGCGTTGCAGTTGGTCATCGCGCAGGATCTGGCCATGAATGATGGTATGGCGGTGATCCGCGCGGGGACATTCCGCAAGCGCTTTTTCAACCGCATCAATGAACATCTCGGCCCCGCCATCGCCGTTACAATGGCAGTGGATCTGATAGCCCAGTCGATGCAGCCGTTTGACCTCAGCGCTATGGGCCTGGGCATCGGCATAGGTCATGCCACAGGGGTGCTCGGGGTCAACCGGCTTGTGATAAGGCTTGGATAGCAGCGCGGTTTGCAGCTGAAAGGCACCATCGGTGAACAGCTTGCGGGGCCCAAGATTGAAATGTGGATTACCGGGCCAATCAACTGCATCTGGACCTTCGGTAACCTCAGGCTCATCCTCGCCAATCGGCAACAGAACCAGATCATAGCCGGGATCCTGATCCGCTGGCAGCGAAGCAAAGTGTTCCAGCATCTTGCGAGAGGTCCAGGCGTTCTGCGCAAAGGTCACGCCTTGGGACAGATATTCGTCTCGGGTGGCTTGGAACCCCTGCCAGAATCGCTCACGTGTGATCAGGAAATCCGTGTCTCCCATGTCACCCATGGCAGAGATTCCTTCGATCAACCCTGTTAATGCCCCGGTATCCATGTCTCGCCCAAAGCGGCCTCCCAGAGGATCTGGAGTATCACGGTTCACCCCGTGGTTCTGTAGCGCCAGTGAATTCGCCGAGCCATTATGCCCTGAGGCATGAATGACCCAAATCGGGTGATCGGTCGAGACGCTGTCCAGTTCCAATCGCGTTGGCATGCGGGCCTCTGCGATTGCCGTGTTGTCAAACAACACCCCCATCACCCATTCGCCTTTGGGCGTGTCAGCCGCCTTGGCACGAAGACGCTCAAGTGCGGTGGCCATGTCCGCGCAATCCCCACGCGGCGGTGAGGACAGATCCACCCGAAACAAACGGATAAATCCGGGATCCGGAAAATGCCCGTGTGGGTCGAGGAAAGCAGGGATCAGGGTATGCCCTTGCAAGTCATGTTCCCTGCTGCCAGCGGGCATTTCAGCACGAAGGGCGGCTTCTGTGCCAACGGCCTTGATGATTTGCCCCTCGGTTAGTACCGCTTCGGGGCGGCTGTTGTCCTCGTCCATCGTAAGGATTGGACCGTTGAAATAGAGCGTGCTCGACATGGTTCTTCTCACCAGTTTTTATTGACCCAGCGGAGCCAAGCAACGCAGGCCGTGACCATTGTCGACCTCCCAGCTTGGTGTCTGAATGCAGAAATCCCGTGCAAAGGGGCACCGTTCGCGAAACTCGCAGCCGGAGGGCCGTTTGAGCAGACTGGGCGGCTCCCCTTTCAAGGCAATACGTTCCAGCCGCGCATCAGGATCCGGCTCTGGATTTGCGGACAAAAGACATCGCGTATAGGGGTGACGTGGGTCGTCAAAGATCGCTTCTGTGCTGCCTTCTTCGACCAGTCGTCCCAGATACATAATGCCCATGCGATCGGCGACGTGGCGCACCACGTTGAGGTTATGGGTGATGATCACCATCGCCAGGCCCAGTCGCTCGCGCAGATCGTTGAGCAGATTGAGCAGCTCGCCCTGCACGGACACATCCAGACCCGCAGTGGGCTCATCCGCTAGGATCAGCTTGGGCTCCAGCGCCAGCGCGCGGGCGACACCTACGCGGCGCGCCTGTCCGCCGGACAGTTGATAAGGATAGCGGTCGGCAAAATGCGAAGGCAGGTTCACCATCTCCAGCAGGCGCTTGGCCTCAGCCTGCATGTCGCGCTCTTTCATGCCTTGAATACGATAAGGCTCGGTGATCAGGCTGGCGATAGTCAGTCGCGGTGACAAGGAACCGATCGGATCCTGAAACATCATGGTAATGTCTTTGCGCCAGGGGCGCAGCGCTCGTTCCGAGGCCCCTCGGATCTCCTGACCGTTGAATTTGACAGAACCACCTTGGGCGGGAGCCAAACCGGCAATAGCACGGATCACCGTTGTCTTTCCCGATCCACTTTCCCCGACCAAGGCATAGGTTTCGCCTGCTTTCACCGAAAAGCTGACACCCGCCAGCACATTGACCTGTCCATAGCTGGTTTGCAGATCTTTTACATCGAGCAAGGTCATTGGGCTGTCTCCTCGTGATTGAGCCAGCAGGCTGCATGGTGACCCTCTTTTAGCTTAGTAAGCGGAGGCACCTTTGCACAGTGGGGCATAGCCTGATAGCAGCGACCACGGAAGATGCAGCCCCCGGGCAGTTTGGCCAGATCCGGCACCTCACCCGGGATGGTCGGCAGCACACGAGCGCGTTCCTTGATATGGCCCGGATCGCAATCGATCAGACGGCGGGTATAGGGGTGTTTGGGATCATGGAAGATTTCGCGAACATCGCCGCTTTCGACGACGGTGCCTGCATACATCACCACTACACGGTCACAGAGCTCTGCAATGACCCCCAGATGGTGAGAGATGAACAGGATAGCGCAGTCAAACTCCTGTTGCAGCTGATGAAGACGTTCGATGATCTGCACCTCCAGCGTGGCGTCCAGCGCCGTGGTGGGCTCATCCGCGATCAACAGGTCCGGCTCCGACATCAATGCCATTGCAATGGCGATCCGCTGGCGCATACCACCGGAGAACTCATGCGGGAACTGGTCCAGCCGAGCCTCCGGGTCCGGAATACCGACCGCGCCCAGCATCTGCGCTGCGCGTGCCCATTTTTCGGTCTTGGTCGCATTGGAGCGGTGCTGGATATCCAGCATCTGCCGACCAATGGACAGGACAGGGTTGTGTGTCTGCATCGGGTCCTGGAACACGATGGAGATATCTGCGCCGCGCAAGTCACGCATCTTGCGCTTGGGCAGTTGCAGAAGGTCTTGGCCTTTGAAACGTACCTCGCCCTGACGGAACCTTGTGTTGGGCGCAGTCAGCCGCAGGATCGAGGAGATCAGGGTGGATTTGCCGCAGCCCGATTCACCAACGATGCCAACAATCTCACCTTTGCGGATGTCAAAGGAGATATCGCGCAGGGCCTTCAGATCACCGCGGGCGGTTTCATAGTCGACGCTGAGGCGGTCGATTTCCAGAAGCGTATCACTCATCGCTGCTTCCTCAGTTTTGGGTCAACCACGTCACGCAGGGATTCACCCAGGAAAGTGAAGCCAAGGGTTGCCAGGATGATTGGTAGCCCGCCACCCACCACCAGCCAGGGTGTCTGGCGTATCAGGGAATATCCGTCCTTCAAAAGCGCTCCCCAACTTGGGGTCGGTGGTTTCACCCCGAGGCCAAGGAAGGACAGACCCGCTTCTAGCGCGATCACTGTGGGGATATCCATCGCTGCCAGCACCGCCAGCACGCCGACGATGTTTGGCAGCATATGTACCCCCAGAATACGTTTCATGCTGGCACCCATCGAGCGCTCGGCTAGGATGAATTCAGAATTGCGCAAGGTCAGCGTCTGCGTTCGCGCCACCCGGCCATAGGTCGGGATCGAGGTTGCCATGACGACCAGTACGACGGTTTGCAGACTTGGCCCGACCAGGGCCACGACGGCCAAGGCAAACATCACAGTTGGGAAAGAGCGGATAGTGTCAAAGAACAGCATCAAGAGGTTGTCGAGCCATTTTGGACCGTAGCCCGCGATCATACCCAGGGTGAGACCAATGGCCATGGCGCCAAAGACAGCAGGCAAAGCGACCTTCAAGGCAACCTGTCCGCCCATGATCACACGGGAAAACGTGTCGCGGCCCAGTTGATCGGTACCCAGCAGATGCGCGGCTGACGGGCCCTGCAGGCGGTCCTTGATGTTCATGCCAACGGGATCATAGGGCACGACCCAGACGGCAAAGATGGCACAGAACAGGATGCTGCCGACAATAATCAGCCCCATCAGCCCCAATGGATCGCGGGCTACTTCATGGAGGATCTGACCAAGTTCGGAACGGGATTTAGACATATCAGTTCCCTCTTCAGACAGCCGCACGGGCGCGGGGGTCAAGCCAGGCGTTGATCAAGTCGGCAAGCGCTGTGGAAACCACAAACAGACCGGTCGAAATCAGCACCGATCCCATTACGATCGGGTAATTGCGGGTGGTGATGCTGTCAATAACCAGTTTGCCCAGTCCGGGGCGAGCAAAGACGATTTCGGCAAAGACGGCAGAGGACAAGAGGAACCCCATTCCGACGCCGATCACCGTGACTACGGGCAGAATGGCGATGCGCAGCGCATAGATCATCACAACCTGACGTTCGCTAAGTCCAAACGCTCGGGCGGTGCGGATGTGAGGCTCACCCATGACTTCCAGCATTGAGGCGCGTACCAGCCTGGCGATGTATCCAACCCAGCTGAGGCCGATGGCAAAGGCGGGCAGCACCAAATGATTGAGACGCCCCCAGAAGCCTTCGCCTGCGCCGATGGCGGGAAACCACTGCAGGTTCACCGCAAAGATCAGCAGCGACAGCAATGCCACCACAAAAGCGGGGGCAGCCACGAAACTTACCGAAATGGCCGCGGTGATCCGGTCGATTACGGTATTGGGGTGTGCCGCAGCATAGGAACCCAGGGCGATACCCAAGGTGGCGGACCAGATGATCGAGCTCAGGATCAACCAAAGGGTATGTGGCAATTGCTGGAACACGATTTCAGTCACGGAGCGCCCCGAGAACACGTCAGTCCCCAGATCCCCTTGCAGCAGGTTGCCATAAAAGATGGCAAGCTGTTTCCAGATCGGCTGGTCCAGCGCCAGTTCAGCTGTCAGCCGCGCCTGCAATTCGGGAGTGGCGCGGGGACCCAGCATGATCTGCACCGGATCTCCAGGCACGGCGCGGATCATAAGAAACATGGTGGTGATAGCGACGATCAGGATCAGCAGAGCCAGCCCAAACCGTCGGAAAGTAAAGATCAACATTACCGCATGACTCCATTAGTTCATCGCTGTGCGGAAGAAGGGCAGCACGGCTGCAGCGAGAATGCAGCCGTGCCAATTGGTAAGGCCTGGGGGAGAGTTTTAGGCCTTGCCAAAGTACCGCAGCAGCGCTAGCCCATCGGGGCGCAATGCGGGGGTAACACTGGCGGAATGCACCACTGGCGTCGCCTCGTGTGTCAGGAAGCGATAGGCACCGCTTTCTTCCATCAGATCCTGCGCGCGCTGGTACATTTCCGCCCGTTTGGTCTGGTCGGTCAGCTGCGACGCTTCGCTATGGATCTTGTCGAACTCTTCATTGCTGAAACGTTCCCAGTTCCAGATGCCCGCCTGTTCAGTGGTGAACCAGGAGGTCGCATAATAGGGGTCCGGAGTCATGGAATAGCGGTTCAGCACCAGCTGCAGATCGTCATTGTCTCCGCTAGCCCAGAAAGCACCGGATTCCAGCACGTTGATTTCGACCGTAATACCGATCTGAGCCAGGGTCGCCTGGATCACCTGAGCGGCGGTGGTGAAGGTGGTCTTGTTCAATGTATCGAGCTTGAGGGTCACATTGGTTTCACCCGACTCTGCCAGCAGCGCTGCCGCCTTCTCGAAGTTCGCTTGTGGGGGTACCATCGTTTTCGGCCGGTTGCCAGCCAGTCCCGGAGCAATGATACCCGTCGAAGGTTCGACTGCACCAAAATAGGCGGCTTCCAGAACCATCGGCACATCAATGGCGTGCTGGATGGCCTGGCGCAGCTTTTGGTTCTGCAGCTTTGGATGATCCAGATTCATGCCAAGCCATGCGTAGTACAGCGAAGGGTATTCCAGCAGGGTGCCGCCATTTGGAACTCCGGCACGGTAACGCTCGACCGAGCCCAGCGACACACGGGTAAAGTCCAGCTCGCCTGCCTCAAAGGCAATTTCGGCGGTGTTTTCATCGTCGATCGGCAGGATCTCGATGGTGTCCCAGGCGGGTGCTTCGCCTTTCCAATCCGGGTTGCGTTTGAGCGTGGTCTTGGCCTTCGGCTCCCAGTTCGTCCGCAGGTAGGGGCCGGATTCCGCCACAGGATCGGAGCCGATCCGCCCACCGGCAGCTTCTACCGCAACCTTGGAGACGATGTTGCCAGTGATATATGGCAACGCAATGCTCCAAAGCGGTGCAAAGGGTTCTTTCAGAACGATGGTGCCTTCGCGTTCACCTGTTACCTCAACGTGACTCAGCGTCCCCATGTCGGGCTTGTTCGAGCTTTCGGTTGCATCGGCGATGATCCGTTCAAAGCTGAATTTCACATCCTCGGCAGTCATTGCGCCAAAGCCATTGGTAAAACCGATGTCATCGCGCAGGGCAAACTTGATGTGGGTCGGATCGGCTTGCTCGATCATCCCTGCGGCATCCAATTGCCAATCCCATTCACGGCCAGGTTTGTACTGAATCAGCTTGTTGTAGATGGAGGCGTAGACCTCTTCTTCGAAAACGCCAACACTATGTGCTGGGTCCATATTCTGAGCATCCCCATAGGCGCGTACCCGCAGGGTATTGTCACCAGCAGCCAGGACCCGATTGCCAAATCCCATGGGCAGTGCCGCTGCTGCTCCCAAAGCTGTGACGCCCCTCATAAAACTGCGTCGCCCTACTGCTGCCTTTTGCCATTCAATCTTCATGTCTTCCTCCCTCGGAACCAGTTGCACATGACCTCAGCCAAGTGATCTCTCTCAACTCACTTCGCCAAGAACTTTATTTTCATATCGATTTGGCGCGAGATGAACCTGTCATCCGCATCGCCCTTAAAGCCTGATTTCATGAGTAAAAAAGACGGGTTTTCGGCAAAACAAAATTGTGCAACTTTACGCAATATGACGCACATTGAAGTGAAGTCGCGTCAGATCGCGAAAGGAATGCCGACAATGGACAAAAACTTTTCCACCAATCTTCGATCTCTATGCGCCGACTACGGCAGTATCTCGCAGATTTGTCGTGAGATTGGACTCAACCGGCAACAATTCAATCGCTATCTGAATGGGTCCAGCTTGCCATCGGCCCATAACCTTCGACGGATCGCGCGCCACTTTGGTCTTGCCGAAGAGCTGCTGTTCGTACCAGGTTCCAAATTTGAAGAGGCGCAGATAGGGGCGCGCCAAGACCAAGAAGATGGACCTGCTGAGCGTTTTCTGGCCCCCTATCGCGGGCAGCAAAAGAACCTCCGACGATACCTCGGGTTCTATCATTCCTTTTTTTGCACCCCCTCCTGGGAAGGGCGCATTTTCTGCTCTTTGGTGCGGATAAGCGAAAAAGATGGAATAATTACAAGCAGATCCTTTGAAAATGCCACCTCACGCGACAAATCAATCCGTCAGATTTCGAAATATAGCGGACTGGTAACCATGCGCGGCAATAGGATCTTTGTAACCGAGCATGAATGTTCGCACGAAGGAAGCATTGCCCATACAATCCTTTATACAGCTCAGCGTCAGCAACTAAAGTATCTGCGCGGAATGACCACGGGCCTTGCCTGGCGCCCACACCCTCACCCTTACTCATCTCGCACAATCTGGAAGCGGCTCAGTGAACGGATATCCGCGCGCGAGGCTATATCAGATTGCGGAATCTACCCTACTCATAGCCTCCAGATCGATCCAACTGTTCGTAAATTCCTAAGCGAGCCTACTGAGCCGACCTCCACAAGGTCCTTGGGTAAAACATAACTATCCAAACTGGCACTGGCAGCCGAGACAACAAAGACCTTCTTCCCCATCATGAAGAATGCCACCATCAATCGCATGTGGGCAGGTCTGAAAGCCCATATGCCGGATAATCTGCCGGTCATCGGTCCGACAATTGGTGCGAAAAAGCCTATCACGCCTTCGCTTTCTCAGCTCATTGTTTTCGGCTTGGGACCATCCCTGGTGATGTGCTATCAGAACTCGTCACAAACAAAGCACCCTCTTTGATCTCACGACTTTTCGCGCGGATCACTGTGAGCGCAAGACATTATAATTTTCCCGATATGGAGATGTCATCATGACCATCGAGCGTATGGACTCCAACCAGCGCATGAGCAAAATCGTCAAGCATAACGGCACCATCTATCTATGCGGGCAAACCGCAGCCGATGACGATAACTGGGATATTACCGAGCAAACCCAGCGTTGCCTCGACAAGATTGACGCTCTGCTGGAGCAAGCTGGAAGTGATCGCAACAAGATCCTCTCCACCACCATCTATATCCGTGACATGAAGGACTTTGCCGCCATGAATGCGGTTTGGGATGCGTGGGTAGCAGATGGCGAAAAGCCAGCCCGCGCCTGCGTCGAAGCTCGCATGGCCCGCCCGCATATTCTGGTCGAATTCTCCGTCGTTGCGGCTGAGTAAGTTATCAAGAAATCTGGATTTGGCCTGAGTATCATTGCACAGTCCAAATTCCATTTGAAACCGATTTGTCCAACCGGGCTGATCGGTTTCTTTTTGGCCATATCCCACAATCCATCACAAGGCTTGCTTACACATCTCACCTGACGCACTATCGCCGTTTGCGGCAGTGAGCCACTCCACCTAAAGAAAGCAATAGACTTGGTCCCTTCTTCCTTGCGTGCCACTTCTCCCGTGATTGGCACTTTTTGTGTCATGGCAGCGGCCATGTGCTTTGGCTCCATTCCGCTTTTCTCTCGCATGACCTTTGCTGATGGCCTGACTCCGGCCTCTGTCACCTTCATGCGATATTTTCTGCCAGCCCTTCTTCTTTGTTTTCTTCTGCCACCCCTACTCGCAGATCGTACAACAGCCTTTCGCACTTTTCTGGTCGGCATCGCCATTGCTATCGGCACTTATGGATATGCCGTTGGCATTCGGGATCTGGATGTCGCCATAGCCGCCATCATCTTTTTCAGCTTCCCGCTTTTTGTCTCCCTCTACAAGCTGATCCTGTTGCGTCTTCGACCAACACAATCGGAAATCATCACCTTGAGCCTGATCACACTGGCGGTGGCATTGGTGGCAGGTCCGATTGATCCCGACAAGGTATCGCTTGCCTCGGTCCTGACGACTTTTCTAGGGCCGGCCGCCTATGGCGCAGTACTTGTTACCTTCTCCACTCAAAAGCAGGATCTACCCGCTCTCTCACTCAGCGCAGCTCTATGTTTAGGCGGATTATTGGGATCGATTGCAATCATGCTTGTCTTTGACGGGAGCCTCATTCTGCCTAGCAGCACAAATGGTTGGATCGGGGTGATCGGGCTCAGTATAATCGCAACCCTTGCTCCCAATGCCTTTTTGGCAATCGGGGCCGGAGCCGCTGGTCCTGTTCGTTCTGCAATAGGCGGAACATTCGAGTTACCCGTTTCACTCAGTCTTGGCTGGTTTGTCTTGATGGAACCCATTGAACTCAACCAAATTGCAGGGGCGTCCATCATACTTGGCTCGCTGATCGTGAACATCCTCAAACGATAATCGGATTGCATTCATGCCTGTGGGACAGCCAATCTGGTTCGACCCCAAGTTTCGGAAAAATCGAAGAATTTTTCCACCAAACCCGCCCCATCATCCAACAGCTCATCCTTTGGAACTTCCAACTCGGGTTCATCACTTTTCAGAAAATTTATGCAACCGGTTGCAATTTTTCTTTTCGAGATATAATCTCCCACTAGAATTTTCAGTCAGGACTACGAATAAATCTTTGTTTATTCGACCCATTCATTTCCTGATTCTGAAAAATTCAGCTTGCACTCGATTGCATTTTGGGAGGAATTTATGAAAAAACTCAAGCTACTCGCAGCCGCCGCTTCTTTTGCAGCTCTGACCTCAGCCGCCATGGCGGGCACCATCGGCTTCTCCAGCCCGAACTTTGATGACAACTTCCAGACCGTTCTGCGTGAAACAGCAAAAAGCCATGCAGAAAAACTGGGTCACAGCATCCAGATCGAAGATGCACGTGAGGATGTAGGCATGCAGCTGAGCCAGATCCAGAACTTCATCGCTTCCGGTGTTGACGCCATCATTCTGGCTCCTGTTTCTGCAGCCGCGACCCCACAGATCACCAAGATGGCAGAAGCTGCAGGCATTCCCCTTATCTATGTGAACCGCCGCCCTGCCGATCTGGACAAGCTTGGCGACAAGGCAGCCTTCGTTGGCTCCGATGAAACCTGGTCCGGTACTCTGGAAGCCTTTGAGATCTGCAATCAGGCAGCAGGCACCGGCAAAGCCGTCATGCTGATGGGCATCCTGTCCAATGAGGCAGCCGTGACCCGTTCTGAAGACGTTCGCGAAGTGCTGAAGCTCTCCATGTGCAAGGGTATCGAACTGATCGCTGAGCAGGAAGCAAAATGGCAGCGAACGGAAGCCAACAACGTTGTGGCCAACTGGCTGAGCTCCGGCAAGGACTTCAACATTGTCTTTGCCAACAACGACGAAATGGCTCTTGGTGCCTTGCAAGCCCTGAAAGCGGCCGGTGTGAATATGGATGACGTATTGGTTGGCGGCGTTGACGCAACTGCTGATGCCCTTGCTTCCATGAAAGCTGGTGAGCTGGATGTGACTGTCTTCCAGAATGCCAATGGTCAGGCCACCGGTGCTGTTGATGCTGCCATTTCCGCGATGGAAGGCAACGCCCTGCCAAACTGGATCAATATTCCGTTTGAATTGGTGACCCCTGCCAATGTCGACAAATATATGGGCAACAACTAAAGCGCTTTGATTGGAAGCGCATTCTTATCCGAAAACCGCACATGCTTTTCGGGAATGCGCTCCAACCTTGCAATAAGCATCTCGCACCCTTTTTCAGGGTGCGAGATACCAGCATGAAACAGCCAGGAAACAGTCATGACAGATAGTCGTAAACTCGTGCTGAGAACTCAGGATCTGTGCAAGAATTACGGTGGCGTGCAGGCTCTCAAGGGAGCAGATTTCGAACTCTATGAAGGCGAGCATGTTGCTATTGTCGGCGACAATGGCGCTGGCAAATCCACTTTTGTCCGTCAAATCACAGGTGTTGAGCAACCAAGCTCCGGCTCCATCTTCTTTGACGGCAAGGAAGTCGCTTTCAAAACCCCGCTCGATGCTCGTGAAGCCGGTATTGAAGCCGTCTTCCAGAATCTGGCCCTGGCCAATGATCTGGATGTTCCGGCCAATATCTTTTTGGGCCGCGAGGAAGTCTATTTCAATCTTGGTCCCTTCAGCTTTCTCAATGAAAAGAAGATGCTGGAGCAAGCCAAGGAAGGTCTGGAGCGGACCGCGGTCAAGATCCCGAACCTGCGCAATGCCATCGGCAACATGTCCGGTGGGCAGCGTCAGTGTGTGGCCATTTCCCGCTCCGCTGCCTTTGCTTCCAAACTGATCATCATGGATGAGCCGACAGCCGCTCTCGGTGTTCAGGAAACCACACAGGTGGAAAACATCATTCGCCGCCTGAAAGAACAGGGCGTGCCGCTCATTCTGGTCAGCCATAACTTGCGTCAGGTCTTCAATCTTGTGGACCGCATTTTCGTATTCCGTCGCGGTGAAATCGTCGGCGTTGTCAATGCCAAGGAAAGCGATGGCAACGAGATTGTTTCCCTGATAACAGGCGTTCAGACAGGTGTTCATGAAAATGCCAGCTACATCTAATCCGACCGCCCCAGCCGATATGAATCAGGCGCACAAGAAGAAACTTCCGCAGGAATTCAGCATATTTCTGGTGTTGATCGGCATTGCCGCCCTGTTCGAGATTCTGGGCTGGATCTTTGTCGGTCAAAGCTTTCTGGCCAACTCCAAACGTTTGGTCATCATCGTCCTGCAAGTTTCCATCATCGGCATCATTGCCGTTGGTGTAACACAGGTCATCATCACCTCGGGCATTGATTTGTCAGGGGGCTCGGTCGCCGCCCTCGCCGCCATGATCGCGGCCAGTCTGGCACAAGCCTCCGGCGGGTTCTCCATTTTCTATCCGGGCGTGGTTGACCTTCCGGTCATCGTGCCGATCCTGGCCGCCATTGGCGTCGGGATGCTGGCAGGCTGGTTGAATGGTGCCATCACCGCCTATACCGGTGTGCCACCCTTCATTCCAACGCTGGGAATGCTTGTCGCTGCCCGTGGCATCGCGGTTCTCTATTCCGAAGGTCAGCCAATCTTTGGCCTGACCGAGAGCTATGTCGCGCTTGGCCAGGGTGCCATGCCAGTGGTGATCTTCCTTGGCGTTGCGGTCCTGTTCCATATCCTTCTGACCTATACGGTCTATGGGCGCCGCACCTATGCCATCGGCTCCAATGAGGAAGCCGCCCGCACGGTGGGTATCAAGGTCAACCGTCACAAGGTGCTGGTCTATTCCATCGCCGGTGGTTTGGCGGGCCTCGCAGGCATCGTGATGAGCGCGCGCGCCACCATGGGGCAGCCGGGCATGGGCTTCATGTATGAGCTCGACGCCATTTCAGCAGCCGTGATTGGTGGCACCTCGCTCTTCGGGGGTAAGGGTCGCATTTCCGGCACCGTCATCGGCGTCTTCATTCTGGGTGTCATTACCTCTGGCTTCACCTTTCTGCGCGTTGATTTCTACTATCAGGAAATCGCCAAGGGCATGATCATTGTGGCCGCCGTGATTGCTGACCAACGCCGTCAAGGCAAGCGGGCTTAGGATAGGAGCACCAAATGGACACGACAAGTTCGACTGGCGGAGCTGCTTTCACCAAGCCACCGCTTATACAACGTCTGCCAAAAGACACCGGCATCTTCATGGTGCTGATTGGCATCGCCGCCCTGTTTGAAATTCTGGGCTGGATCTATGCGGATCAGACCTTCATCTTCAACGGCCAGCGCCTCTTCATCATGATCTTGCAGATGGCCATCATCGGCATCATGGCAATCGGCGTAACGCAAATCATCATCATGGCAGGGATAGATCTATCAGGCGGTTCGATTCTCGGCTTTGCCGGATTGGTCGCGGCATCCCTTGCGCAAAGTTCCGACTTTGCCCGGGCGGTCTATCCATCCCTGACCGATCTGCCGGTCATTGTTCCGGTTCTGGCTGGGATCGCCGTCGGCGCAGCCCTTGGTTTCGTCAATGGCGGGCTGATCGCCGCCACAGCCATTCCTCCCTTCATTGCCACCCTTGGCATGCTGGTCGCGGCGCGCGGTCTGGCCCGCTGGTATACAAGCGGCAAACAGGTCAGCTTCTTCGTTGAAGATTTTGCGGTCTTTGGCTCAGGTGCCTGGCCCATCATCATCTTCCTGTCCGTGGCTTTGCTGTTCCATGTGCTGCTCAGCTATACGGTTTATGGACGCCGCACCTATGCCATCGGCTCCAATGAAGATGCTGCCCGTGTGGCTGGCATTGATGTCAAGAAGCACAAGATCCTGGTTTATACCATGGCTGGCGGTCTCTATGGCCTGGCTGCCATTGTACAGACCTCCCGTGCCATGACCGCACAGTCTGGCACAGGCCTGATGCTGGAGCTGGATGCCATCTCGGCTGTGGTCATCGGCGGCACATCGCTCTTTGGAGGGCGCGGCCGGATCTTTGGCACCATCATCGGGGTCATGATCCTTGGGGTTCTGACCTCGGGCTTCACCTTCCTTGGCATTGATGTCTTCTATATCAATATCGTCAAGGGCGTGATCATCGTTGCCGCTGTGGTGGCCGACACCTATCGGCAAAAACGCAGCTCGATCCGATAAATCCGATTACCATCCTGTTTCGAGGCCGCAAATGCGGCCTCGATTGCGTTTTATTGATTTCTCTGTATTGCAAGCGGTTTACAAGATCCCGGTAGCCATTTAGGACTTAAGAAAGCGCCTGTCAGCGCCAAACAGCACCTGGCAAACAAAGGATCACAATGGCGGTCACTCTCAAGGATGTCGCACTGAAAGCCGGGGTTTCCACCTCTGCTGTCTCTCGCACCTTCACCGAAGGCGCGAGCGTGTCCGCCAAAACGCGCAAGAAAGTTGAAAAAGCTGCAAGCGAGCTGGGTTATCGCCCCAATGTGCTGGCCTCCAGCCTGACCACCCGCCGCACCAAGTTGATCGGTCTGGTCTCAAACAACTTTCACAACCCGGTCTTTCTGCAGGTCTTCGATCTATTCACCCAGATGCTGCAGCAAAAAGGCCTGCGTCCGCTACTGGTCAATCTGTCGGGCGATATCGGCCCGGACAAGGCGCTGGACATGTTGCTGCAATATAGCGTCGACGGCGTGATCGTTGCCTCCTCTACCCTGCAGCCCGACTTTGCCAAGAGCTTTCGTGATGCTGATATCCCGGTGGTGCATTCCTTCGGCCGCTGTATCGCCGCGCCAAGTGTGCATACCGTTGGCATCGACAACCGGCATTCCGGTGAGATCGCCGCGCAATTGCTGATCGACAAGGGCTATCAGAAAATCGGCTTCCTGGGTGGCCCACAAAAAGCCACCTCCACACAAGACCGCCTGGAAGGCTTCGAAACCATCTTTGCCCGCCATCCGGAACTGGATCTCAGCATCAATTTTGCCGATGATTATTCCTTTGATGCAGGGCGTGAGGCCATGGGCAAGATCCTGAAAGGCAAGCGCTCCGAGGCCTATTTCTGCGGCGATGATGTGCTGACCATCGGCGCGCTCAGTGCCGCGCAATCGGCTGGCCTGTCCGTGCCAGAAGATATCGGCTTCATGGGCCTCAATGACATGGAAATGGCAGGTTGGGACAATATCAACCTCACCACCATCCATCACCCCATCCGCCAGATCATCACCTCATCCGTCGAGCTTCTGGTCGATTGCCTGGACGATCCCGCCCGCATGCCGGAAACCCGCCTCTTCCCCTGCCATGTGGTGGAACGAGGAACGCTGCGGAGTTGAGCGGAGTAGCATTAGGAGTTGCAGCCCGGGCATAGAGCTGCCACTTTGTAGCAGCACATTCCCAACTCCCTGCAAACCAGCATTGATTGATGACCAAGCAAGATCCCAACCGAGCTAATCAGATCCTGTCCCATGCACAGATCTTATTCTTTCAAGGCGGTTATGAAGATACATCGATTGCTGATATCGTAAAATCTGCAGGGGTGACCAAGGGAGCCTTCTATCATCACTTCAGCTCCAAAGCTGACATCCTTGAGCAATTGCTGGATCGTCTTGTTGCGCATCTTGGTGCACGCCTGAACGATATTGATCTGCAGCAGGTTTCCTCTCCGGTGGATAGCTATCTGACTTTTCTCCATGTGATGCGAAGCGAATTTGAGTTTCCCTCTCAGCAGGCAAATCCTGAACTGGGACGGGCCATCTATCTTGATGAGAATGACAGCATTCGAAACAAGCTTTGTCAGAAAATAGTTGATCTGGCGGTACCGGTGCTTAGCGGAATTTTGGAAAAGGGACTGACAAACACAAAACTCTCCCCTGATGAGGCCAAAGCCGCTTCAGAATTGGTGATGCAAATTTCATTGGCACATCAACCCGCTCTGAAACGCTTGAGATATGCTTCAACACCTGCTGAAACCTTGGACCGGGTGCAAGAAGTGGAGCATCTAATCAAGCAACAGGGCATAGCTATTGATCGCCTGATTGGTTTGCCAGATGGGACAACAGAACTGAGAAGCCAAAAGGCAATGTCCAAGCTTCCAAATCTTGGCAAAACATAGGTTCGGCAGTTCGTCAGCGACGATTGCGAGGGTGGGATTTGGCCTGCCTCTCATTTCCGCGTTTGTAGTTGCCCGTCAACCGCGCCATCCATTGTTGGCTATCTGCATCAGACATATCTTCTATATCTTCCAAAAAGTCGTCTGCCTTATCACCCCGCAGGGTAGTCGCCAACCGGCCATGATGAAATATTTGCACTTCTTCCCCACGACGGATCTGATAGGTGAATCCCAAATAATCTGACGTCTCATTCATTTTGTATCAGTCACTCCCAAGCAAGGCTCAAATAGAGACACGTTGCATAATGGCTTGCTGTCCAAGAAATAGAAGCAGCCCCAATGGTCCAAACAGCATGCATGAAATCAGGATGAGAATAAGAGGCCAGCGGTTTTGAAATCGGGCACGCTCCACGATCCAGATCCCCACAAAAAGATCAAAGGCCAGATAATGCGTCCATCCCAACAGAACCCCATTAGGCGCAGAAAAAAGCCCCTGAACTGCGGTTATACTGGTAAAGCCACCTTCACCAGAGCCAGCTCTCAGGAAGATTTCAGTGATCAGAAAGGCACTGTAAATCAGGCATAGTAAGCCCGGTAAAAGCATGTTGTTCAATGCTATGCGGGTTATTTCTGCTTTTGGTGCAAATATCAAAAAACACCAGCCAACCAATGCAAGCAGGTTAACGGCAACAAACAGATCATTCATCAAGACACCCTACTCTTGCCAATAGAGATAAATCCGAAACAGAACTTCTAGACAAAAATCGATATCACCATCAGTGCAATGCCGGTGGTTGCGATCTTCCATGCCAAAGTTCGATACAAGACCACACCAAATGCATAAAGCGGCAAGAACATCAGCCTGCCTATCAAATAGATCATGCTTCCCCACTGGCTGAGTTGGTCAAACTCCTGAAGTTGAGCAAGCATGAAAATCAGCGCCAGAAAGATCGGAAAGGTCTCGAAGAAATTAGTCTGAGCTCTTTGTAATCGTCCGGCCAGACCAATCGGAGTTAAGGCATCATCACGGGGGCCAATTGTATAAGCATGACCAACCTGTCTTTTGAATGCAAATGACGCGCAAGCAATGTGAGTCAGCCCAAGACAGCATGCGATCAACAGCACATGATATTCCAATTCCATTTCCACCCTCATTCCTGATCGAGCAAGGTGCCAGGTTCTGCCCTTAAATGCACTTACGCCACAGGTTCAAACTCGTCGGCAACGATACAGCTTGATACAAAAATACCACTGGTATGTTTTGTGTCAATTGGTTTCTTCATGCACCTTGAAAACCCCT
Source organism: Cohaesibacter gelatinilyticus (assembly GCF_900215605.1). Lineage (NCBI taxonomy): Bacteria > Pseudomonadati > Pseudomonadota > Alphaproteobacteria > Hyphomicrobiales > Cohaesibacteraceae > Cohaesibacter > Cohaesibacter gelatinilyticus. The sequence continues at coordinate 22,154 of NZ_OBEL01000008.1, forward strand.
TGCGAAAACTCAAGGAACCACGATGGCTCATCAACTCTTTCGAATTCTAGTGGCCATATTGGCGACTGCATTTCTACTTTCTTCTGCGACAGGACAAACTATGGATCAAAAGCTGAGAAAGGCGATGAATGCCGGTAAACTGGAAGGCCTTCACTCTGCCGTCGTTGTACTGACTGGCAAGCTGATAGCCAGCTCCTACTTTTCCGGTATGGATGAACGCTGGGGAAGGCCATTGGGAAATGTAGAGCATGGTTTCACCACGCTCCATGACACACGTTCGATCACCAAATCCGTCGTCAGTCTGCTCTATGGCATAGCACTTGCGGACCATGATGTACCTGACATCAACCAACCCTTGCTGGATTTTTTCCCTGATTATCAGGATTTACGAGATGGTTCTGCTCGTGAGCAAATCACCGTTCGAGACGCCCTGATCATGAAGATGGGAACCAAATGGAACGAAGATCTGCCCTATACGAATCCACGCAACAGCGAAATTGCGATGGAGATGGCCGATGGTATCGCCCCCGGCAAAACCTGGTCTTATAATGGTGGAGCCGTTGCCATTCTTGCCAAACTGATTTCTGAAGGAACAGGACAATCAATTGAGCATTTTGCACAACAGAAGCTTTTTGCTCCTCTTGGAATCACTGAATTTGAGTGGGTAAAAGGAGCAGATGGCGTACCATCCGCTGCGTCCAGCTTGCGATTGACCGCTTCTGACCTCGCCAAGATAGGCACCATGATTGCCCAGAATGGCCAATACCAGAATGGCCAATATAAGGGCCAGCAAATTGTACCCAAAGATTGGCTGGAAGCCTCATTTCAACCCGCTTCGACCCTTCGCAATGGCGTCCAATATGGTGTCCTTTGGTATCTGGCATCCGGCCCGATTGGTGACCAGATAATCTTCGCTCTCGGGAATGGAGGCCAGCGCCTCACCATTCAACCAAGAACCCGCTTTGTGGTTTCCACCTTTACCGGAAATTATAACGGCCCAAAGGCGTGGCAATTATCTTTGAAGGTTCTATTGGAATACGTAATCCCCGAAGCATCCAAACATAGAAAATAAGCCGCAAAACAAAAAAACCATCGGGATGATAAAATCCCGATGGCCTGAATTCTTGCTGATGTGATCAGATATAGAAGTTCAAACGATCAATTGTCTTTCTTCATCATCTCACTTGCTGCCTTGCCCATTTCCTTGAGCTTGTCACCAGCCTCTTCCAGCTTGGTGCCAGCTGCGTCTTTGGTTTCAGACATCTTGTCTTCCATCACCTTCATGGCGTCAGAGGCTTTTTCCTTGGCATCAGATGCTGCATCTTTCATGGCATCCTTTGCTTTCTCGGCTGTCTCTGCGGCCTTGGCAGCCGCCTCTTCAGCGGCTTTTTTGGCTTTTTCAGCCTGCTCCGCAGCCATTTTCTTGGCAGCTTCGGCTTCAACGCGAAGCTTTTCTTCCGCTTCTTTCTTCAGGCGCGCGGCTTCTTCAGCGGCGGCATCCATCTTTTCTTTTGCCTTGGCTGCAGCATCATCCATTTTGGATTTTGATTTATCGGCCTCTGAGACTGCAGGTGCGGTGTCAGATCCGGCTGCTTCTTTCTTTTCTTCTTCGCTGCAAGCAGCAACAAGAAGGGTAAGCGAGGCTGCGACAATTAACTTACGGAACATTGATAACTCCTGCTATCCGTTACCAGACCCGGTTCCCGGGCCCTTTTATATACATGTCTCTAACCAACATGCGGCGCCTGAATAGATCGTTAATTAGGCGTTAATGTGATATTCACCTGATTTCTCGGATCAGGCTTGCCGAAAGACAGAAATGTTGATTTTTCTGCTGGATCTCAAACGCCAGATTTAATCATCTCACGGATTTTCACCGCTTTTTCAAAGTGATCAAGCTCGTGCGTCTTGATCCACCAAACCGCCGCTTCCAAAAGCAGATCCGGGTCATCATTCTTATTGGCGAAGAAAGCATAAAATGAAAGACCCACACCCTCTCCTTTCTTTGCAATCTTTTCATCACAGATTGCTATCGCTTTGGCTCTCAAACTTGATCTCATGTTGCTCTTTCATTGGCTGTTTCCGATACCCGTCGACAAGTTGAAACCCGGCAGGTCTGATCGATGGGTCATTCCTGCATCCGCCAGATTCTGCCTCGGTGGTCAAGTCTGTCGTCAATTGATTGCGTTGCAAAACCCTGACAAGACCAATCATGCGCAGAATGAATCCCAGACAGATAATGCGGACAATATGCGCATTGCACCATTCATCCTGCCGTGCCAGCATCAGATCGTCGCTGGTGTGGCATATGTCGAAGGATTTTGAATGCAATTCATCTGGCTCCTATATCCCATTGCCATGCTGGCACTCATAGGTCTGACATTGATCGTCTGGCGTCGATCGGACCGCCTCAATGAAAAATCAGCATGGGAATTTCTTGCCACACATTCCAGTGCAAAATCGCACCGTTTCGAATATGCGCTCATTGCGGAATTGCCAGAGCCCGCACAACAATATTTTCGCTACATGATCGAACCAGGCACCCCCCTTTGCAGCACGGTCGAAATTGAAATGACCGGCCAGCTGGGCCTCGGTTCCAAGGAAGAACCAAACTATCAATCCATGCAGGCACATCAGATATTGTCGCCGCCATACGGACTGGTTTGGAAGCTGAATTCAGGCGCACTAGCCGGCTCAGATGGCGCATTACCGGATAGATCATGGACACGGTTCTGGCTTTTGGGGATGATCCCTGTTGTCAGAGCCAGCAGTGCCGATCATAAGCGTTCAGCATTTGGCAGAGTTGTCGCTGAAGCTGCGATCTGGGCCCCTGCAAGCCTTCTACCCAGCAGGTTTGTGCATTGGGAAAGCCCTGACAATGAGACTGCCCGCGCCACCGTCCGGCATGGCAACTTCACCCAATCTGTCGATATAACCCTGGATGAGTTCGGCATACCCAGGAAAGTCTCGATGCTACGGTGGAGCAATGAAAACAAAGAAAAAATCTTCCGTGATCAGCCCTTTGGCGGCCTATTGTCAGATTTCAGATGTTACCAAGGCTACAGATTGCCTGCTCATGTGGAAGGCGGTAATCACATCGATACGCCATCCTACTTCCCTTTCTTCAAAGCTGACATAACAAAATTCGTCTTTCACTATCCAAAATGAACCGGTGTTCTCTGGACAAATGCAAAGGCTTTCCATCTTCATTTTCGAGCAAATTCTTATTCGAAAAGTACTTCAATTCTTCAGGAATGCGCTCTAATATTGAAAACTCAGATTCAATTGAGACTCTATTGGATTTTCTAATATGCTGACCCATCGTCAGATCCGCTATTTTCTGGCTGTTGTCGATGCCGGGCAAATTTCGGCTGCAGCAAAAGCTTTGAATGTCTCTCAATCTGCCGTGACCTTGTCAATCAAGGATATGGAGGAGAGACTGGGAGCAATGCTTTTCGAGCGATTACCGACCGGTTTGCGCCTGACCCGAGCCGGACAGCAATTTCAACATCATGCAAGAGATATAGCCGCCTCTTTTGAAGCGGCGATGAAAAGTGTTGTAAGCATTGATGAAAGCATCACCGGTCACATCAGACTGGGCATGAGCTGGACGCTTTCTTCCTATTTCGCCATTCCCGTGATGGAGCAATTCTGGCGCAAGCATCCACAGATCGAAGTGGAGCTCATCGAGGCCCCACGCGAAAATCTGGAACAGGCCCTGGTCGAAGGTCAACTTGATCTGGCACTTGTTCTGACCTCCAATCTGTCAAGGGATCTGGGCCTGACAAGTCGCACCTTCCACAAATCCAAACGGCATCTCTGGGTCAGCGTCGACCATCCATTGGCCAAGCAAAAACAAGTAAGCCTGGCGGATATCGCACAACATTCTTACGCAATCCTGCGCTCGGACGAAGCGGATAGACAAGCACTTACTTACTGGAATGAACAAACAGGTCAGCCCCACATCAAGCTGGAATCGGCTTCCATCGAAGCGGTGCGCAGTCTGGTTGCCTCTGGTCAGGCGGTCAGCATTCTCAGCGATGTCATCTATCGCCCCTGGACACTCGAGGGACGGCGCGTGGAGAAAATTGAAGTCCTGGAGCCCATTCCAACCATGGATGTCGGCATCGCCTGGAAGGCATCACGCGAGTTGAATACAGCAGAGGAATTACTGCTTCAGGCATTTAATTAATTAATAGTACACATTTGAAATCTGAATTCCCAATATCTTTGTCTGTCTGATAAACATGAAACATCGGGTAGCAAAGGCAAACCAGAAATGACAATGATCAGCAACAAAAGAGAGACACAGAATCTTGCTATTGGCATTTTCTGGATGATTGGCAGCCTCGCCTCCTTCATCGGCATCGCCGTTGCGTCGCGGGAATTGTCACAATCTTTGTCGATCTTTCAAATTCTGTTTTTCCGCTCGCTCGTTGGTGTCGGCATTATATTGCTGTTCGTGCGCACCTTGTTACCAGAAATACGCCAAACCAAGCGGATGATGCTGCATTTCTCGCGCAATGTGGTGCATTTTGGAGCGCAATGTTGCTGGACCTTGGGCGTTGCCCTTCTGCCCTTGTCAGAAGTTTTCGCATTGGAATTCACCATGCCGGTCTGGGCGGCTTTGTTCGCTTTTCTGTTCCTGGGAGAGAAAATCAGCCGCGCCCGGATGATCGCGGTCTTTGCCAGCTTTGCCGGAATATTGGTGATCCTGCGGCCGGGCTTCGAGATCGTCGATCCGGCATCCTTCATTGTGCTGATCGCAGCCATTGGCTTTGGTATATCCGTCATCATGGTCAAGATCCTAACCAAGGATTGCTCGCCTGCCGTAATTGTTGTCTGGATGATCCTGCTGCAATTGCCCATGGGACTGGCATTGGCAATCCCCAATTGGCAATCACCCAGCCTTGAAAATGTGCCATGGATCATTCTGGCCGGAATTACCGGCATGAGCGCGCATTACACAATGGCCAAGGCGTTGAAGCTGGTGGATGCCTCGATCGCCATTCCGATCGACTTCTTCCGGGTGCCCTTGATCGCTCTGGTCGGCTTCTATCTCTATGGCGAAGTGATTGAAGCATGGTTGTTGCTGGGAGCGCTGCTGATCTTTGGCTCAAACTATTACGCACTTCGAAGCGAAGCGCGTAACAAGACCATCTAGGCCCCCCAATCAGACATTGGTTGGGCGGAATGCCATGGCAATGCCATTGATGCAATGACGTTTGCCGGTTGGCTTTGGGCCGTCATCAAAGATATGGCCAAGATGGCCCCCACAATTGCTGCAATGAACCTCGGTGCGGGTCATGAAGAAGCTGGTATCAGTGCTGGTCCCCACCGCATTTGGCAGGGCTTCATAGAAGCTTGGCCAGCCGGTGCCGCTGTCAAACTTGGTCTTGGAAGAATAGAGCGCCTGCTCACAGCCAGCACAATGGAAAATACCATCGCGCTTTTCATTGTTCAGCGGGCTGGTGAAAGCACGCTCTGTCGCATGTTTGCGCAGGATCGCATATTGATCGCTGGTCAGGCGCTTGCGCCATTCCGCATCAGACAAGTTCAAAGGAAAGGCACCATTCTGACCGGCATCCGAGCGCGAGGCACCTAGCAATCCATAAGCTCCTGCACCAAACAAGGCTGCAGCACCTGACAGAAAGAATGTCCGTCTATTCATCATGATCTCCTGTGTCCTCAATGTCTTTTGAGCCTAACTTGATAGTCCGGATCCAAGCCCTCTACCCTTCGAAGTCAAGATAGGAGGCTGGTCGATCAATCGCCAATCACGATCGTGAGAACAGTCGGTGAGGTCGGATAAGTGCATGAGCAACAGCCAAAGATTTGCCACTAATCATGATATAATTTGCCAAACAGCGCGAGAAACCGGAGGTAAGAGCCATGAAAAAGAACAAGATGACCCGTCGCGGCCTGATAGCCAGCTTGGCCACCTTGGCTGGTGGATCCTTTTTTCTGCGAAATGCTGATGCCTCCGGTTTGACCCCACGCGCGTCCGAGGGCCCCTTCTATCCAAGGCCTTCCATGCGCATGCCCGATATCGACAATGATCTGGTCAAGGTGATGGGACTGGTTGAAGAAGCTGGCGGCGAGGTGATCACGCTGAAAGGCACTATCACCGACAGGAACGGCAAGCCACGCCCGGGCGTTCGGATCGAGATCTGGCAATGCGACATGAATGGCAAATATCTGCATCCCGGAGACAACCGCAATGTCGCTTATGACCAGGGCTTTCAGGGCTTTGGCCATGATATCACCGGCAAGGATGGATCTTACAGCTTTCGCACCATCAAACCGGGCAAATATCCCGGCCGCACACCTCATATCCATGTGAAGGTTCTTGACGGCGATACGGAATTGCTGACCACGCAATTCTATGTGGCCGGTGAGCCAGCCAATGAGCGAGACGGTCTCTATCGCCGCATGTCCGAAGCACAAGCAAAAAACGTGTCGATGGTCTATGCTGAGACGAGAGACGAAACCGAGGCCATCATCAATGTGACAGTTTGATCTGTCATTGAGATATTTGACCCAAGACAGCCTTTAGAAAATCAGAGATATCCTTTTGAACCAAAGATTTCTCCAGCAATGCATGCTGCTTGATCAGTTCCTTGTCGCGATAGACAATGGACTTGCTGCCATTACTGCTGTTCAGAAAAGACCCACAATCCCCTTTGGTCCATTGGTTCTGATACCAAGGATCCTTTTCAGCCACCAGCGTCAGCACCGGCTCGCCTACAGGCGCATTCACCCCTTTATATTCTGACCATGGTGTTTGGCAGGTCCAGCCTTCGACAATTCTTGCGCTTACCTTTTGATGCTCATTGCCAGCTTCGAATGTGGCAGCCACAACCGCACCTTCACTAAAGCCCATCAGAACGAGCTTCTGATCATCGACCATGGGTAGCTGTCTTGCCTGTTCAATCGCATATCCGGCGTCATGCTGGCGCAACTTCAATGTCCCGCGAAAGAGCGCGCCCTTTTTGGTCTCGACATCGCATGATTTCGGATATTTTTGTCGCGCAAGACTGGCGGGAGCAATGACTACAAATCCCTTGTCTGCAAGCAGGCTCAACCTCGTATGAATGCCAGACCAAAATCCACTGCAACCATGCATATAGATGATGGTTGGAAAGATTTGTCTTGAACCAACTTTCGCCAGTTCCAATTCTGCCATCGTGATGCGTTTGGATTGACCAGAGCCATTGGGCAAATAGGCCAGAGCGGCGTCCCAAGTGCGTTGCATCTCTGCCTCATCCGCCCAATCTTCCCATGAGATGTCCACAGGCGCTGAAAAGACCTTCGAGCTGTTATGAAGCCCTTGCTCTTGAGCATCGGCCAAACCAGCAAATGCCATGATCCCAAGCACTGAAAAAGTCGCAAAGCTTAATGTCTTGAACAAATGCATCTCATCGACCTTATCCATGGAGGTTTGAGCTCAAATCCCATGCTATTAGCAGTAGTGCATTCACGCAATCAGATCACATTGATGCGTCTGTAACCGGAATCGGACGACGGAGCCGAGATAGGGTTATCTTAGCCCCACAGATCAATGTGATGAGCAGCAGGACCTCACCTAAGAGCCGAAAAAATACCTCATGAAATTCATCTACATGAGCGTAGTTGAACACTCGCGTTTCCATCTCCATCTCATAAACTCGATCCCCCAAAACATGAGCAATGCGATCAGAAAATGGATAGGTCCACGCATATTCTCTAACGACGACAGTTCCAGCCTCATTTTGTTCAATCTGTAATTCATAATTACAGCGATCTTTCTGATCATAACGACAGGCAAGCTCTTGTCTGGTTGGCAGTCTGTTATGCTCTCTTTCAAATGACTTTATGTAGCCAACCGCAGCCTGAAGTTTCTTTTTGCTGCTCTGAGCCGAACTTACATATTGCTTCACATTGAGAAGGTTCTGTATCGAAAATGGAATAATTATCAAAGAAACCAATAAGATGAGAAGGCATATAGACTGGGCAACTCTTGAAAGAGATGCAAAGAATATCGTTCTGAACATATTGCAGCCTCAGAAACTTAAAAGAGCATAATTTACCAATACAATTCATAAATATTCTGAACAAGCCCTCAATTCTTGGAACTCATCTAAACCGCTATTCCCAAACAAAAAAGCCACGCCGGATGGCGTGGCAAGTGAGGACGTAGATTCATAAATGAGCTGGATTTGGCGTCAAAATGGTCTGATATGGCTAGAAAAAGGGTGAAGGATGGGCTGATTGCCCATTCAAGCTCTTTGCCGACGCCAGATCTTGACCATTTTGTCGTCCGAAGGATAGGGCGATTTTTCCCGATCACCACGTCGCAAGGATTTGAAAATGCAACACATTGTCTGCATCCTTACTCCTTGCGATCAAAAAAACTTGCCTCTACCAAATGCATCACATTTATGAATCTACGTCCTAGTGACTCTCAAGGGGCTTAACCTCATATCGTCACGTCCATCTCTTGGACCTTTTGAGCGAATTCTTATCCGAAAAGTCTGCAATTTTTCGAAGAACGCGCTCCAAGGATGAAGATCACTTCAAGATATTTGGCACTGCATTCACCCAGCGACCATCGCCCTTGGCGCTATCGGTTGCGGCATAAACACTTGCCATGGACCGCAGGCCATCTTCGGCGCGCGGGAAGAGATTGGCTGCAGGATCTGCGGCACGACCTTCCTTCTCGGCACGGATGATTTCAGCCAGGTCCGTATAGATATTGGCAAAAGCCAAAGGCATGCCTTCGGAATGACCGATGGTCACACGAGAAGCGCGGCTTGCCTCGGCATAAAGATCCCCTGCTCCACGCTCGATGATCTGGGTGCGACCATTCAATGGCGTGTAATAGAGCTGGTTCGGATGTTCCTGCTGCCACACCAAACCACCGCTCTCACCAAACACCTGAATGGTCAGGCCATGCATGCGCCCAATGGCAACGGCAGAAGTCCAAAGACGTCCGACGGCCCCGCCATCCATGCGGAAATTGACCATGGCATCATCTTCCAGCTCGCGGCTGGCAATGGTGGACGCATAGTCAGCGCTGATGGTTTCTACATCCTGCCCGGTCACGAAGCATGCCATATGCAGAGCATGGATACCGGCATCAGCCAGCACAGCGGAAACGCCAGCAGCTTTTGGATCATAGCGCCAACGAACACGTGGATTGTCAGCATCGGCTGCATCAGCATGGAAGCCATGAGCAAACTCAGCCTTCACCAGACGCACCTTGCCAATGTCACCATTGGCAATCATCGCTTTCATCTGACGCACCAGAGAGAAGCCGGAATAGCCAAAATTCACCGCACATTGCTTGCCGGTGGCCTTGGAGATCTTGTAGATCTCCTCACCCTCTTCAACGGTCATGGTCATCGGCTTTTCGCACAGCACATGAAAACCGCCTTCAAGGAAAGCCTTGGTGATCTCAAAGTGTGTCGCGTTCGGCGTTGCAACAGTCACAAGATCGATCTTGTCATCACGCTTGCTTTCTCCGGCCAACATTTCTTTCCAGTCACCATAAGCGCGATCTTCCGCCACGCCGAGAGATTGAGCGTAAGCCCGGCCCTTTGCTGGATCCACATCCAGAGCACCGGCTGCAAAATGGAACAGACCATCAATGCCAGCACCAAGGCGGTGCGCAGGACCAATCTGGCTGCCTTCACCGCCACCAATCAGACCCCAATTCAATTTGGTCATGGTTCTATCCTTAGTATTTGTCTGAAGCGAATTCTTATCTGAAAAGTGCTGCAACTTTTCAGGAATGCGCTGTGAAACCAATGGAGTCGAGATAATTGCGGTTCAGCTTCGCATTATCGATTGGCGAGGTATCGCCTTCAGGATCGCAATCCTGCTCAACAGTACACCAGCCATTGAAACCGGCATCCACCAATTTCTGACGCACAGCCGGGAAATCCACTTCGCCATCACCAAGATTGCAGAAAATGCCTTGTCCGCAAGCATCATAGAAACCGGTGCGTTTTTCAATGACATCGGCTTTCACAGCAGCGGAAGTATCCTTGAAATGCATGTAGGAGATGCGGTCCATGTGACGCTCCATGAAGGCAACCGGATCGAAGCCTGCATAGGTACAGTGACCGGTATCGAGGCAGAGTTTGAGGATATTCTCATCTGTCTCAGCCAAAAGACGCTCCAGCTCATCTTCAAAATCCATGAAGCCAGCGGCATGGGCATGCATACCAACCGTCAGGCCATATTCCTCATGGCCCATCTTGGCGACAGTCATGATGCGATCCTTGAAGGCTGTCCATTCGGCGTCATCCATCTGCTCGGCTTCGGACGCACGGCCAGCAGTTGGAGCACGGCGTGGGGAAATGGAATCGATCAGCACCAGATGCTCGGCACCATGGGCTTTCAGAGCCTTACAGGTACGAACGGCGCCATCCATTACATCATCCCATGCGCTTGCATCATGGAATGGACGGAACACAACGCCGCCAATCAGCTCGAGATCACGCGCAGCCAAGGCATCGCCCAGCTTTGCAGGGTCTTCCGGCATATAACCAACCGGACCAAGTTCAATGCCCTTATATCCAGCCCCGGCGCATTGATCGAGTACATGCGTCCATTCGGGGTTTCTTGGATCATCGGCAAATTCCACACCCCATGAACAGGGGGCATTTCCAATTCGGATGCTCACGGATGATATTCCTTATCTTGTCTTGAATGATCTGTTTCTGAGACTGTCAGCTAAGAATGTGCTGATCAGCCCTGTATCTTTGTCCAAGCGCCGCTTTGCGCGGATTGTTTGGCGGCATCGACGACGCGGGAAACCGCCAGCCCATCGGCAAAGGTCGGCCAATTGGTGTTGCCGGTCTCAATCGCTTCGAGAAAATCTCGCGCTTCCATGATCAATTGATCCTGATAGCCGGTGCCATGACCTGGTCCAAGGCAGAAAGCCTTGTAATCGGGATGCGCTGGACCAGTCAGAATTTGGCGGAAACCGGCCAATCTTTCCCCATCTTTGCTTTGATAGAGCCAGAGGCTATTCTGGTCTTCCTGATTGAAGCGGATGGCACCCTTGGTGCCTGTAATCTCATAAATCAGACCCATCTTACGACCTGTTGCAACGCGGCTGAACATCAGATGACCGGCTATACCGCCTTCGAAGCGGCACATGAACTGTGCGACATCATCATTGCTCACCTCAACCATCTGGCCAGAACCTTCCTCGGAAGGGCGTTTTTTGTAAACGGTTTCAATTTGCGCATTCAACTCAGTGATCGAGCCCAGCAGGAATTGCGCGCAATTGATCATATGGGGAGACAGATCCCCCAATGTGCCATTGGCATCCCCAAAGGAGCGCCAGCTGGCAGGCTGATCCGGGTCAGCAAAAAAGTCTTCGGTATGCTCACCTCGAAAGAAGGTGACATCACCAATTGCGCCCTCGGATATCAGCTCCTTTGCCAATTGAGTGGCAGGGGTGCGGATATAGTTGAAACCGATCAGGTTCACTTGACCAGACTCCCTAGCGGCTTGCACCATGGCGGTCGCATCTGCAAGACTTGCACCCAAGGGTTTTTCACATAAAACCGGCTTTCCAAGTCGAAAAGCTTCAAGAGCGATTTCGCGATGCGTGGTCTGCGGACTGGCAATGACAATGGCTTCGACTTTGGAATCGGATACCAGCATTTTCCAGTCAGATGTTGCCCGCGCAAAACCAAATTGCTGCGCCTTTGCAGCAGCTCCTTCTTCGGTCGTGGTACAGATCATTTCCAGGCGTGGGCGCAGAGCAGTGTTGAAGACACCAGGTGCTGCCTGCATGGCCACGGCATGCAGTTTACCCATATAGCCACCACCTATGAGTCCAATGCCGATTTCGCGCATTTTACACCTCCCTGAAAAAGAAATCTTGCAACCGGTTGCAAAATAGGTATCCTTCAAAATAACTGCTTCGTCAATAGCGAAGTATCTCAATTACAAAATTCTTCAGCCCAAGCTACTCTCTGGCAGGTGCTGAATTCGGACAGGGAAAAGACGTCATGACCAATTCTTCTGACGCAATCCAGACCGCAGAAAGCGGCACCCTGCGCCTGACCATGGCGCAAGCAATCGTCAAATATCTTGCCAATCAATATATCGTAATTGATGGCGAAGAGATGCGCCTTTGTGGTGGTGGCTTTGGTATTTTTGGCCATGGCAATGTTTCCTGCCTTGGGGAAGCACTCTACCAGCATCGTGAGGAATTGCCGCTCTATCGTGGTCAGAATGAGCAAAGCATGGGCTTTGCTGCAGCAGCCTATGGCAAATATCACCTGCGCCGACGCTTCATGTTCTGCACAGCTTCTGCCGGTCCTGGCACCACCAATCTGGTGACATCCGCTGCACTTGCGCATACCAATCGTCTGCCGATGCTGTTGCTTTGTGGAGATGCCTTCATGACCCGCTTGCCAGATCCGGTTCTGCAGCAGGTGGAGCATTATGGCAATCCAACTGCTTCCGTGAATGATGCCTTCCGCTCTGTTACCCGCTATTGGGATCGGATCACTCATCCGGCTCAGATCATTCAGTCTCTGCCGGCAGCCATTGCCACCTTGCTGGATCCTGCCGATTGTGGCCCGGCTTTCCTCGGTTTGCCGCAGGATGTACAGGGTTGGGCCTATGATTATCCGATCAGCTTCTTTGAAAAGAAAGTTCATCATATTCGCCGTGTCACCCCGGATCAGTATGAGCTCGGCGCGGCGATTGCAGCCATCAAATCTGCAGAAAAGCCTGTCATCATTGCGGGCGGTGGCGTGCAATATTCTGGCGCTGTCACTGATCTGACCAGCTTTGCCGAGAAGCATTCCATTCCAGTGGTTGAGACCATCGCCGGTCGCGCCAATATGCTCGCCGACCATCCGCTCAATTGCGGTCCGGTCGGTGTAACCGGCTCCAATTCCGCCAATGCCATTGCGGCAGAGGCCGATGTGATCATTGCCGTTGGCACCCGCTTGCAGGATTTCACCACCGGTTCCTGGACCGCCTTCCGCAAGGACGCACAATTCGTGTCTCTCAATGCGGCGCGCCATGACGCAGCAAAGCACCGCTCCCTGCCTGTGGTTGGTGATGCCAAGCTTGGCCTAAATGCGCTGCAGGCCGGTCTGGGCACGTTCGAGACCGCCCAGAGCTGGCGCGACTTTGCTGCCAATGAGAAAACCCAATGGCTGGATTATGTTGCCCGCAATGTCGACCCTGCCAATGGCCCGAATTCCTATGCGCAAGTGATTGGTGCCGTCAATGATCTATGCGATGACAAGGACCGTGTGGTAGCCGCCGCTGGTGGCCTTCCTGCGGAAGTTACTGCCAACTGGCAAACCAAAGCAATTGGCTCAGTTGATGTAGAGTTTGGCTTCTCTTGCATGGGCTATGAGATCGCCGGTGGCTGGGGTGCCCGTATTGCACAGAGCGAGAAAGAGGCTGATCAGGACACCATCGTCTTTACCGGAGATGGCTCTTACCTACTGATGAATTCCGATATCTATTCGTCAGTTCTGACCGGCAAGAAGATGATCCTCATGGTCTGCGACAATGGTGGCTTTGCAGTCATCAACAAGCTGCAGAACAATACCGGCAACACCTCCTTCAACAATCTGTTTGCCGATTGTCCGACCATCACCAATCAGGTGGAAGTGGATTTTGTCGCTCATGCACGCTCACAAGGAGCGCAGGCCGAAAGTGTCACGGACATGGATGAGTTGCGCGAAGCTTTCAAGCGCGCCAAGGCCAATGATCGCACCACCATCATCTATATCAAGGTGGATCCATATGAAGGCTGGACACAGGAAGGCCATGCCTGGTGGGAAGTTGGCTTGCCTGAAGTATCAAAAGATCCGTCAGTTCGCGAAGCTCGGGTCAATTGGGAAGCTGGTCGCGTCAATCAACGCAAAGGTGTGTGATGCAGACCATGCTGGAAAAATTGACAGGTGGGAAGTTTCTCGTGGTGGGTCGTGCCGGTATGGACCTTTCTCCGATACCTGCCGGTACCAAAGCAGAGGATGCCACCCAGATGTCCGCGCATCTGGGTGGCTCTTCGGCTAATATCGCCGCAGCGCTGACCCGCCATGGCTGTGAGGCTGATTTGGTGACCTGTGTATCAGACGACGCCATCGGTCGCTTCTGCCTTAATCAGTTGGATCATTACAAGATCGGCCGGGACCATGTGCGCTCGATTGGTGGTGAATATCGCAATACTCTTGCCGTTACCGAGAGCCGTATTGAAGATCATCAGACCGTCATCTATCGCAATGGTGCCGCTGATTTTCAGATGGACAAGAGCGACATCGACAAGGTGGATTTCTCGCGCTTTGATGCCATGATCGTCACCGGCACACTCTTCGCGTCCGAGCCATCTCGCACTGCCTCTCTCTATGCATTGGAAAAAGCAAAAGCAGCTGGCGTGATCTGCATTCTCGATGTCGATTATCGCCCCTATAGCTGGGAATCTGATAAGCAGGCAACCGAGATCTACAGCCAGATTGGCCCACTTTGTGATATTGTCATCGGCAATGATGACGAGTTTGGCTTCATGGCTGGCAGCAAGGATGCCGGACAAGCTTTTGCCAAGGACTTGGCCCAGCGCATCAATGGTATCTGCGTTTATAAGATGGGCCCGGAAGGCTCCATCACCTATGCCGATGGCTGCTCATTCCAGACCGGAATTTTCAAGGTGGATGCTCTGAAACCAACTGGTGCAGGCGATGCCTTCATGGGTGGTTTTCTGGCCACCCTCGTCAAGAAAGGCGACTTGCAAGAGGCAGTCCTGCGCGGCTCTGCCTCTGCCGCCATCGTGGTGTCAAAGCCGGGCTGCGCGCCTGCCATGCCGACACCAGATGAGCTGAACGCCTTTTTGAACAGCAATCATGTCACCTCACAAACTGCCTAACGTCCCTCATTTGTGAGGTCAGGAAAGAATTAAAGGATCAAATCATGCATATCCCTCCCTATGACAATCAAAACAAGCCAATCGTTGATATGGATGATAAACGCGTGCCGCTGAACTATTTCAACATCGTCAAGCTCACGCGCGGTCAGGCTTTCGATTATCAGGTTCCTGGCTATGAGACCTGTATCGTGCCAGCAACTGGCAGCATTGATATCGAATGCGAAGGGATCAAATGGGATAACATTGGCGGACGTGGCGTCGATGTTTGGGATGGCGAGCCGGAAGGCGTCTATATCCCGACCGGAGCCAAGGCCACTTTCGTCTGTACCTCTGACGCTGCCGAAGTCTTCATTGCAGGTGCGCGCTTTGATGGTGTGCTGGAGCCTTTTGCCGTACGTGCTGAGGAGATCGATCTGGTTCAGTATGGCTCTGATGACACCAAGACCCACCGCAAGATCAAGCATATCCTTGGTACTAAATATCATGACAAGGTCGGCCGCCTGCTGGTCTCCGAGCTGTTCACCGTTGGTCAGGGCGGCTGGTCCGGTTTCCCACCGCACAAGCATGACACTGATCGCCTGCCTCTTGAGACACGTCATGACGAGACCTATAATTTCCGCTTCCGTCCGGGCCACGGCTTTGGCACCCAGCTTTTGCAAAAAGAAGATGGCAAGGTTGGCGAAGCTTTCCATGTGGTCGATGGGTCCACCTTTGTCATCGACAAAGGCTATCACCCCTGCGTGGCCGCTCCTGGCTATGAGATGTATTATTTCACCATTCTTGGTGGCCTGAGTCAGCGCTCACTGGTGCAATATTTCCAGCCGACCCATGCCTATCAGGTTGAAACCATCCCCGGCATCAAAGACATGATCGCCAAATTCAAATAAGAAACACGGGTATCTGACATGCCATTGGCCACCCTGAAAGACGTGCTGGCCCCTGCCAAGGAGCAGGGCTATGCCGTCGCCGGATTTGTTGTACTGGGATGGGAAGATGCCCGTGCCTATGTCCGTGCAGCCGAAGCCACCAACAGTCCGGTCATTTTGCAGGCCGGGCCGGGCTGCCGGGCCCATACGCCTCTGGAAGTGTTGGCCCCGATGTTCCGCCATCTGGCTGAGACTGCCAGCGTGGATGTGGTTGCCCATCTGGATCATGGATATGAAGCGGCTGATTGCTTCAAGGCCGTTGATCTTGGCTTTTCATCGGTGATGTTTGATGGCTCCAAACTCGCGATAGAAGAGAATATCGAGATTACCCGATCCATCGCTGATTATGCCCATAAACATGGTGTCAGCGTCGAAGGGGAAGTCGGCTATGTAGGCTATGCCGAAGGGGCTAATTCTGCCGGTACCAAGGTCGGGGAAGCCGCCCTCTTTGCCCGGCAAAGCGGTGCGGACGCCATGGCCATATCCATTGGCAATGTTCATCTGCAGCAGGAACAAGCCGCCGAGATCGACTTTGATCTCTTGCGCAAGATCGAAGCCGATTGCGATATCCCGCTGGTGCTGCATGGTGGGTCCGGCATTCCGAGCGCTGTTCGGCAAAAGCTGGCCCAAAGCAGTCATGTCAGCAAGTTCAATATCGGCACCGAAGTGCGCATGGCCTTTGGCAAGAGCTTACGGGATGTCTTGAGCGACAATCCCGATATGTTTGATCGGATTTCAATTCTCAAACCAACCGAAGAAGCCGTATTTGAGGCCGCCAAACAGGTCATCAAACCCCTCTTGCCACGCTCCTGAATGCCTTGCTGGAGATGTTCCTAACAAGACCCAGCAAGGTCAGAGATATAAAAAAGATCATGAAGAAAGCTGGCCCGCTATCTTGTCGAGGAACATAGAGCAATATTTCCGCTGCCTAAGCTCGACGTCTCAAGTTCGACGAAACCGTATCCAGAAACAACCGTGCCAACTTGGAGAGGGTGGCCTTACCGGGATGGACGGCATAAAGCTTGATCTCCGGAAGATGCCATTCGGGAAGCACTTCAATGAGCTGCCCAGCAGTTAATGCTTCCTGACACAAAGGTTCCGGCAACTCACCAATTCCATGAGATGCTAAAACCGCTGCCTTGACGGAGGCATAGTCGTTGATGGTCAGATCAGGTTCAAAGCAGAGCTTCTCAATCTGCCCCTGTCGCAAGAATGACCAATTCACTTTGCGAGAATTGTGAAATCCAAAGCCGATGGTCTTGTGATCTTGAAGTTCCGCAATCAAGCCGGGCGCGGAATGGGCAGCCAGATAGCTTGGCGAGGCAACCAGCCGATGCCGATATCTCAGAAGCGTCCTGACGATGAGTTCAGGGGTTTCGGGACGGGCAACACGAAATGAGAGATCCACTCCGTCATCGACAAAATCCAGCATCCGTTCCGATACCAAAATGCGCAGACGGGCGTTGGGGTAATGTCTTTGGAAAGAATTGATTGATTCCAGAAACAGGACCTCCAACAAGTTCGGAGGAACCGTGATCGTGATCGTCCCAGCGGTGTCACTATGCCTGTCTGTCATGACACGGTTGGCATAATGGATCGTATCAAGCCCTTTGCGACAAAGCTCAAGATAGCTCTGGCCCGCTTCCGTCAAGCGAATTTGACGTTTGTTCCGATCTATCAGACGGACATTCAAATCCGTTTCCAGCTCCGATACTTTCCTGCTGACAGATGACAGGGGCATTCCCAAAACCCGCGCCGCCTCGGTGAAGCTGCGAGATTGTGCCACTTGGGCAAAGATTGCAATCGCGTCTAAGCTTGTCATAAAGATTTCCAAATATGGAAGAACCCTTCCTAAAAATTGTATTTCTTTATTATATGGAAACATTAATCTGCTGCCAACAGGACAAAAAAGGGTAGCCCAATGACGCATGAACACAAGAAGATCAACTATATCGAATTTCCACTCATCGACCCCACCGCGACCAAGCAATTTTTTACCTCTGTCTTTGACTGGGAATTTCAAGAGTGGGGCCCAAACTATCTGAGTTTCAGCGGTGCTGGCATCGATGGTGGCTTCAACGGTGAGGATAATACGCCAGTTCAAAATCCAGGTGTTTTGATCATCCTGTACTCCAATGATCTCGAAGCTTCTCTGGCTGATGTCAAAGCAGCCGGTGCCACCATCATTCGTGATATCTATTCCTTCCCCGGTGGGCGCCGGTTCCACTTTGCCGATCCAAATGGCAATGAGCTGGCAATTTGGTCCGAGGTGACGGAATGAGCATTCTCCTCACTGGTGCCACCGGTACAATCGGAAAAGAGATGCTTCAGATCTTGGGACAAAGGCGCATATCAGGTGTGCGAGCACTCGTACGAGACGCAGAAAAAGCAAATCTGGTTACCGCTCACGGACTGGATCCAGTCTTTGGTACATTCGAAGACCATTCAGCGCTCAATGCAGCTCTGTCCGGGATAGAGACCGTGGTGCTGATCACTCCTGCCAACCCGCTGGCAGAGGAACAGGCTTCCAATTTGATTGAGGCGGCCAAGTCAGCAGGAACACGACGGATCGTTCGTGTCTCGGCTATCAAGGCAGCCCCTGAAGGACCGATCAATAACACCCGCGCTCACGGCAGAACGGAAGCTGAGATTGTCACCAGCGGTCTGGGATATGTCTTTCTTCGGCCCAATCTGTTCATGCAAAACTTGTTCATGGTGACTGACTTCATCAAGCAGAATGGAAAATTCTCCTTTGCCATGGCTAACGGCAAAATGGGCATGGTCGACACACGCGACATTGCCAGCTGCACCGTGGCATGTGCGTTATCAGATCAATGGGATGGACAATCCTTCGAACTGACAGGGCCTCGAGCTATCAGCTATGCCGATGTAGCCGTTGCTTTAAGCAAGTTGGTTGGCAAACCTATTGAATACAAGCCGATATCGCCAGAAGACGTGTATTCGATGATTGAGAGCGCAGGATGGGGAAACTGGATGGCGGCATTGGCCCGCGACTATGGAAAAGCCTACGCATCAGGTTGGGGTGACTTTACCACGAAAAATGTCGAAAAGATTACGGGCAAACCACCACGAGACTTCCACGATTTTGCCAATGAAATCCTTTTGCCGGAACTTAGGCTCGTGCAACCCCTCCTGCCACGCTCCTGAATATCCTGATAAATGATGTCGATAATTGACAATATTCGACATCACTCCTATATTTCCAAGTAATGAGTTTACTTGGAGTGACAGCATGGCAAAAGCAATGAATGTGTCTTTGACAGAGCCCTTGCGGGAATTTGTCGATAGCCAGACCGGCGAGAATGGCCTCTTTGCCACTCCATCCGAGTATTTGCGCGACCTCATCCGCCGAGACATGGAGCAGAGCGAAGTCGTCAATCATGTCCTTGCCGGTTTGAAAGATATTGAAGAGGGCAATTTCTCTTCCAATTCAATTTTGGATATTGAAGCGGAAGACGAATAATTCCCATGTCACAATCAAGGCCCAAATCAAGGCTGCCCTACATTCTGACCGAGACGGCCGAGAATGATTTTCGCAATGCGCGAAACTGGTCAAGACAGCGCTGGGGCAAGGATCTGACCAAGCAATATTTTCAGGACCTGCACGAGAGCGCCCTCTATATTGCCAAGAATTGGCGATCCCTGCCTGTCAGAGAAGACCTGACCGGAGCAAGTGGTCTGGGCGTCCATGCGGCGCGAGAGCATTATCTTGTCTATCTGCCCTCACCCGACACGGATCAGCTCATCATTGTCGCCCTGATCCGTCAGACAAGAGATGTTCCGTCTATTCTTCGGGCGAACAATTTCCTGATCAAACGTCAGTTGAAACGCCTGTTCAACAAGCACTAAGTGTTTACAAAAAAGGTCAGAGGACCCCAAAATCCCCTCACCTTCATCTTATCAATCGAGTGGGAAAACCACATTGGTCTGGCCGGTGCCAGAGCTTGGGAAGTAATCGGTGATCACTTCTGCCTTGCCTTCATACTTGTCCCAGCCAAGGGCACCGAGCAGCATGACGGTGTCATGCATGTCGCCTTCCCCATCGCAATAATTGGCATAATCCGGCAGCATCTTCACGAAGGTCGCAAAGTCACCTTTCTGCCAGAGATCCAGCACGCGCAAATCAACCTGCTGGTTGAACTCGCTGGAAATGGTGAAGGTGCCGTTATTCTCGGCATAGATATCGTTTGGCCAGATCTTGTGAGACAGGGAGCCCGATGCAACCAGCGCCACATTGTTGTCGCTGGCCTCGATGGCTTCGCGAATGGCCTCACCCAGCTTGCGTGAAGAAGCATGGCTATGCACGGTGCACCAGGCAGCGATGGAGACAACCTTCAGATCACGCTCTTCATTCATGTAGCGCATCGGTACCAGTGTGCCATATTCCAGCTCAAGTGAATCCACCTGATGAGACATGGCGTTGACGCCTTTGACCTGCGCTTTCTCGGCAATCAGATCGCCGAGAGCGGCATTGCCTTCATAGGCATAGTCCATATCCTTGATGAATTGCGGGAATTCATTGGAGGTAAAGACACCCTTGAAGGAGTGATTGGCATTGATGTGATAGGCGGCATTGACCAGCCAGTGGGTGTCGAGCACGACCACCGTATCAGCACCGGCTTCGCGTACGCGACGGCCGATTTCCTTATGCCCGTCAATCGCGGCCTGACGGCACCCTTTGAGGGACCCATCCATCTCGGAAAGCAGCATGGTTGGCACATGTGTCACCTTCGCTGCATAGACAAGCTTACCCATAGTTTCCTCCTGAAATTCCATTAACATGTTAATTGATATTCTGACGCTAATGGCTTCCGGATGTTATGCATTTGACCTGCATCAAAAATACGGATTACTGCTTAGGATGCTGAAAAATATAAGTTTAATTATAATCCATTGAAGTAGTTTATGTTTTCAGAGAATTTCAAAAATATTTATCATCGCAATTATTTTCCAAAAAAGACAAACAAATTTTTCAGATCGCCCAAATGGGGTGACAAGAATCTGCTACCACAAAGCATCAAAGTGCCTCATATTCATGAGGCACTTTTAGTTTCAGAAGAAACTACTTGCTTATTCCGACAAAGTAATTATTAACATATCAATCAATTAATCCAATCGCAGGCCTGATATGCAATCGCTCTTTTCCCTTACCGGACCGATTTTTGCCCTGATTGCTATCGGCTATCTTGCCGTCTCCTACAAACTTGTGCCGAAAGAAGGCGTGGCTGCCTTTGGACGCTATCTGGTGACCTTCGCCATTCCGGCGGCTTTGTTCAAAGCCTTGGGCGAGCGGGATCTTGCCGAAATCATCCAGCCGGATTATCTGCTGATCTATGGCACCGGCTCGCTGATACCCTTTGCCATTTTGTTTCTTGTCGCCAAAAAGATGCGTAACCGTCCGCTCGACCAAAGCGCCATCATCGCCATGGGCGGCAGTTTTTCCAATACGTTGATGATCGGCTACCCGATCATCTATCAGCTGTTCGGGGCCAAGGCGCTTGTCCCCTTTGCGCTGACGCTGATGGTTGAAAATCTGATCATGATGCCTCTTGTCCTGACATTGGCGGAGCTACAGCAGAACAAGAAGGATCATGTCCTCAAAACGCTTGGCCGCACCTTTGCCCAGTTGCTGAAAACCCCCATCATCATGGGCATCATTCTCGGCCTTGCCTCATCCGCTCTGGCCTTGCAGGCCCCGGCTCCCGTCCTGAAAATCATAGATATGCTGGCGGCAAGCGTCGGGGCAGTTGCGTTGTTCGCCGTGGGTGGCAATCTGGTCGGCATTCGTTTTCAGGGCATGGCGCTGGATCTGTCCCAAATCGTGGCAACCAAACTGATCCTTCATCCGCTGGCCGTCATAACCTGTCTGTATCTCGGACCAACGCTGGATCCGACATTGACCGCTGTTGCCGTTATCCTCTCGGCCATGCCGATGTTTGGGATCTACTCCGCGATTGGTGAGCGCTACAATATGGGTAGCCTCTGCGCAGCAGCATTGATCCCCGCCACCCTTCTCTCCTTCATCACCATCAATCTTGCCGTCTTCTGGACCACAAGCGGTTAGTTTCCTCCCGATTGAGCAAAGAAAAAGGCGTGTTGCGAAATGCAGCACGCCTTTTGTGATTTTCTATCGGGGAGCGAGATTCTAGTCGCCGTCCCTCATAGCCCTGGAGCGTTTGGCCAGATCGCGCATCCCGCCAGCAAACAACGTGACATCAATGCCGGTGGCAACGAAGGTTGCCCCAATCTCCAGGCATTTTTTGATCAGGTCCTGATTGAGTGTCAGGATACCGCCAGCTTTGCCAGCAGCCGCAATGCGGGTCATCGCATCGATCACTGCTTCCATCACTTCCGGGGCCGCCGGGTTGCCAATATGACCCATGTCAGCAGCCAGATCAGATGGACCAATGAAGACCCCATCAACGTCATCGGTTGCCAGAATGTCATCCAGCGCTGCAAGGCCAGCGCGATTTTCCACCTGAAGCAGCAGGCAGATCTGCTTATCTGCACTTTTCAGATAATCAGGAATGGCCGCAAATTTGGAAGCACGAGCAAGGGCAGAACCGACACCACGTTTGCCAAAGGGCGGATAGCGCACGGCCCGCACCAGATCGGCGGCTTGCTCACCGCTTTCCACCATCGGGATGAGCAGGGTCTGCGCACCAGCATCCAGCACCTGTTTGATCATCCAGTCTTCGCCAATGGGAAGACGCACGACCGGATGGCTGCTTGAAGCTTCAATCACCTGAAGCTGAGCCAGAATGGAGCGCAGATCATTGGGTGCATGTTCACCATCAATCAACAGCCAGTCAAAGCCAGCCGTTGCAGAGATTTCGGCTGCATAAGGATCGGCCATACCGACCCAGCAACCCATTTGTGCCTTGCCTTCATTGAGGGCTGCCTTGAAGGTATTTTTCGGTGCAGGCATGAACTTATCTTTCTATTCGAACTGGCAGGTGACGGAACCGAAAGTGCCGAAGTCAGCATCAAAACGGCTGCCCGGCGTTGCCTCGATCGGCCGGATGAAGGAGCCGGACAGCACAATATCGCCAGCCCGGATGTGATCGCCATAAATGGCGAGGCGATTGGCCAGCCAGGCAACGGAAGTCGCCGGATCATCCAGCACCCCTGCCCCCAGTCCGGTTTCTTCCACCTCACCATTGCGTTTGGCGATGGCACCTGCCCAACGCATATCAATTTCACTTGGATCGAACCGCTCATTACCCAGAACAAGTCCGGCATTGGCGGCATTGTCGGCAATGGTATCGAAGACCTTGCGAATGGCACCGGTCTCTGCATCCTGACGCACGATGCGGGTGTCAAGAATTTCCAGCGATGGCGCAAGGCTCTCGGTCGCTGCAATCACTTCATCGCGGCCCACATCCGGCCCCTTCAGATCCTCTTTCATGATGAAGGCAATCTCAGCCTCGATCCGTGGCTGAATGAAGCGCCCTTTGGGAATGGTCGCGCCATTTTCAAACCGCATGTCATCAAACAGAATGCCACTATCGGGAATATCGATTTTCAATGCATCCTGCATGGCCTTTGAAGTCAGGCCAATTTTCCAGCCGATGATCTTGCGACCAGCACCCAGCTTGTGATCGACCAGCGCCGACTGCACCCGATAGGCATCTTCCATATCCATTTCAGGATTGGCCTTGGTCAGCAGACCGATCTGTGTGCCGGTCTTTTCCGCTTCAAACAGAGCATTGGCAACCGCAAAGACATCTTCTCTCATGCTCATTGTTCGTCCTCCACTCCGTTGATCAGGGTCCCGATCCCTTCAACCTCAATCTCGACCACATCGCCGGGTTTGAGATATTTCGGCGGATCAAAGCGAGCACCGGCACCGGTTGGCGTACCGGTGATGATGATATCGCCCGGCTGCAGGGTCATGAAGGTGGAGATATATTCGATCTCGCGGCGGATGGGAAACATCATGCGGCTGAGCACATCATCCTGACGCACCTCACCATTGACGCGGGTAATGATGCGCGCATCATCCAGTTGAGAGGCGTCTGTGAAAGGCACAAGCCATGGGCCGATGGAGCCGGATTTGTCCCAATTCTTGCCTTGGGTGACATTGAATTTGGCATGACGCACCCAGTCACGGATGGTGCCCTCATTGCACAAGGTAAGCGCCGCAATATGATCATAGGCGTCAATCTGACTGATCCGGCGACCACCCTTGCCGATGACGATGGCAACTTCACCTTCATAATCGAGCGTATGGTTTTCCGGTGGGCGGATCAGAGGGCGATTATGGCCGGTAAAACCGGAAGCAAAGCGCGGGAAGAGCGACATATATTTCGGCTGAGTGCTGCCATCCTTATATTCGGCATTGCGATCCGGGAAATTCACCCCCACGCACAGGATACGCGGTGCGCTCGGCATCACCATTTCATAATCGAACTCGGTGTGAGTGACGGCGCGATCTTTGGCTGCTTCCACCAATTGCTCCAGCGCACCAGCGGCAACAACATCATAAAGCGTTGGCCATTGCGCAAAGTCCGGAGACAGGGCAATCGCCCCATCATCCGTGATGGCACCATAAAAGGTTTCGCCCTTGGCGGTATAAGTTGCAATGCGCATTCAAGCCTCCTCGGCGGCATCGATCCCGCCCATGCAGAGATATTTTAATTCCAGAAAAGAACAATGAATCAATAGTGTAGCTTCAAGCCAGCGAGAAGCTTGCATTCACCTGACCGGTGCCGGAGCTACCAAAGTAAGGCGTATGGATTTCGCAAGAACCTTTATAGTCTTCCCAGCCAAGAGCCCCGAACAGCAGAGCCGTATCGACCATGCCGCATTCGCCTGCGCAATTGGCAGCATAGGCAGGCAGCATGTCGAGAAATTCTTCCCAGCGCCCTTCCGCCCAGAGATCCAGCACACGCAAATCCATCTGACGATTGAATTCGCCATTCACCTTGTTCAGGTAATCGCTGGAAATCTCATTGGGAGCAAAAGCATGGCTAAGAGAACCAGAGGCATAAATCGCAACCTTGCGGTCCGACTTGGCAATCGCCCGTGCAATGGCTTCCCCGGCAATGCGGTTTTCCTCAATGGACGAGAATTGGTTGGCCGCCATGGGCAACACATTGGCAATCGGGCCTTCATTAATGAAATGCATCGGCAAAAGCGTGCCATATTCCACACCAAGGTCAGGCTGGTTATGAGCCATGGCTTTCAAGCCGGTTTCCTGAATTTCCTTGACCACCAGATCCGCCAGATCCGGTGCTCCGTCATAGCCATATTCCATATCTGCCAGCATATGTGGCAATTCATGGCTGATGAAGCGGCCTTGATGGCGGGGTTTGGAATTCAAATGGAAGCCCTGATTGACGATCCAGTGGGTATCGAAAATCAGAAATGTATCGACGCCCGCTGCCAATGCTTCTTCGCGAAGTTTGGCAAAACCATCGATGGCATTTTGGCGAATGCCCTTATGCTGAGGCATGGTATGCGACATCCAGATGGATGGAACATGCGTAATCTTCGCCGCCTGTACAATCTCTCCCATCTTTTCCTCCCTGTTTTGTCTCTCAAAAGCCTGATGCTTGCCGACCCTTTATTCCTATAGACGAGAGGGAAGATATCTCCCCTCTCGAATAAGTTTTGGATCAAGCGCCAAGCTTTGGAATGGAATGCTCGCCAAGTGCGAAGGCGATATTCTTCTGCTCCATGTAGAATTCAAAGGACCAGTCACCACCATCGCGACCGATACCGGACGCTTTGACCCCACCAAATGGTGACGGCAGATGGCGCACATTCTCCGAGTTCACCCAGATCATGCCAGCTTCCAGCTTGTCAGTGAAGCGGATGGCACGGGTCAGATCGTTGGTCCAGACATAGCCGGAGAGGCCATAGTCAACACCATTGGCGATTTCCAAGGCCTCTTCCTCGGTCTCGAACTCGATGGCGGTCAGGAATGGACCAAAGATTTCTTCCTGAGAAACGCGCATGTCAGGCTTTGCATTGGTGACAAGGGTCGGAGCAACGAAATAACCCTCGTTACCTATACGCTTACCACCTGCTGCAATGGTTGCACCATCTTCCTTTGCGATATCGAAATAGCTGGTCACCTTGTTGAAATGCTCTTCATGGATCAGCGGACCGACTTCGGTCTTTGGATCCAGAGGATGACCCACACGGATTTTCTTCACCCGCTCGATCAGCTTTTCCTGAAATTCCTTGGCAACAGACTTCTGGATCAGCAGACGCGAAGAAGAGGTACAACGCTCACCATTCAATGAGTAGATCATGAAGATCGCGGCATCCAGAGCGCGGTCAAGATCGGCATCTTCAAAGACCACGACAGGGTTCTTGCCACCCAGTTCGAAATGCACGCGCTTCAGGGTATCTGCGCCTTGCTTCATGATCAGGGAACCGGTGCGGCTCTCACCGACAAAGGCAATCGCCTTGATATCAGGATGCTCGGTCAGACGCTTGCCTGCATCTTCACCAAAGCCGTTGACCAGATTCCAGACGCCTTTCGGCAGACCTGCCTCATGGGCAATCTCCGCCAGAATGCGAGCGGTCAGTGGAGAGAATTCCGCAGGCTTGTGCACCACAGTACAACCTGCCGCCAGAGCCGGAGCGATTTTCCAGGTGGACAGCATGAAAGGCGTGTTCCACGGAGTGATGACGCCGACCGGTCCGATTGGTGTGCGGGTGGTGACATTCATCAGGGTCGGAGACTGCAAATTCTGACCATCACGTGCCGAGGATACCTTGTCAGCAAAGAAGCGGAAGTTGGCCGCGCCACGCAGGGCCGCCTTGGACATGAAGCGATAGGCCTGTCCGGTATCCCAGCATTCACAAAGGGCGATTTCTTCGGCGCGCTCTTCAATCAGCTCGGCAATGCGGATCAGGATAGCCTTGCGCTCTTTGGCAGGCATATCACGCCAAGCGGGAAATGCTGCCTTAGCGGCTGCGGCTGCTGCATCCATGTCAGCAGCATCTCCCTTGGCTACCTGGCAGATCAGGCTATTATCGACCGGAGAGGTCGTATCAAATCTTGCGCCATTGATGGCTGGACGGCTTTCACCATTGATCAGATTTTCAATCCCTGATGTTTTGAAGCGGTCCAGATAGCCTTCAAGCTTTGCAATATGGGTCTGTAGATCTGACATTATTGGTCACCTTCCAGAAACTGACGTATTGAATTCTTCTTCGGGCTTAATTCGGGATCGATGTCACGCATTTCCATCGATAGAGCCAATGGCATCTCTTTCATCAGCGGTGCCAGATAGGCGCTGGCCGCTTCAAAGATCTGCTCCGTTGCGGCTTTGCGCACTTCCAGAGTACGCCCACCACGCAAGCGAACAGAGATGTCGATATAGGCCCTGTTGTCCTCACCATCGGCAATGGAACAATGGCTCGCTGCAAAGGCCCTCACCCGAATGCCTGGCATGGGAAAAACACCGGTTTGCAAACCCACTTCCCGCAGGTGGTTGCAAAAGTCTGCCATATCCATCCGGTCTTCCAGATTGGGTGAGTAATCGATGCAGAAATGCGGCATGAATGCCTCCCCTCACGCGCGTCTTATTTTGAAGCGGATTCTTTTCCGAAAGGTGCTTCAACCTTTCGGGAATACGCAATAAAATTAATTATCATGTTAAGTAATAAAATTTAACATGTCAACATTATTGGGTATTTTTTTGAAAAAGCCAATTGCTTGCGATCTTAAATAACAGGTGGATGTCTACGAGCCGCTCTTGCACCCCATCTGGAATGGCTCCATAAAGGGATATGAGCGAAAAACCAGACATACAGCCACTCGCGGACGGCAGTGTTCGCCACACCTCACGAGCCTTGCCCATCGCCCTGTTGCGCGCCCGGGAAACCGTGATGATTCCCATTCGTGAGATGCTGAATGAGAATGGCCTGACCGAACAGAAATGGCGCATTCTGCGGACCCTGGATGAATGTGGTGAAATCGAGCAAACCCAGATTGCAAGAGAAGCCTGTTTGCTGCTACCAAGCCTGACGCGCATTTTGCGTGGCATGGAGGCCGATGGTCAGATTTCTCGCAAATCCGATGAAGTGGATCGCCGGCGGACGCTGGTACAGATCACGCCACTTGGCCGGGATCTCCTGATGCATAACATGCCGACCAGCAATCAGATTTATGAACGCATCGAGTCTCAATATGGCCGTCAGAAACTCGAAACCCTGCTTGATCTTCTGGAAGAGCTGCAAGATCTCAAGATCTGAAGTCTCGTAACTGATCCCGGCAAGGTGTTGGAAGGAACAACAAAGCTTGCCGGGATCAATGCGTTTAAAGAAGATCAGCCGCTTACGGCTTTCAAACCAGTCTCCAAAGCGGAGATGATCTTCTGACAGTCTTGCGAAGTGACAACCAGCGGCGGTGACAACAGGATATTGTTGCCGGACACACGCACCATCACCCCATCTTCATAAGCAGCTTTCTGCAGAACCACCGGTAGATTCTTATCGACGGGCTTCTTGGTCGCCCGGTCAGAGACCAGCTCAAGGCCAAGCATCAAACCTTCACCACCGCGCACATCACCGACCAATTCGTAGCGTTCCATCAAACCTTTCAGCCCGGCATGAAGTTCATCACCACGCGCCGCTGCATTTTCATGCACACGCAGACGTTTGATTTCTTCCAGACAGGCAATACCAGCTGCTGCCCCAACCGGATGGCCGGAATAGGTATAGCCACTATCAATGGAGGCTTTTCCGCTAACGTCTTTCTCGAAGACATCAGCAACATGGTCTGAAATCATGACCGCACCAAACGGGAAATAACCATTGGTAATCGCCTTGGCTGTACACATGAAATCAGGCTTCACGCCCCAATGACGCGCACCAGACTCCGTGCCTGTCCGTCCAAAGGCGGTGATAACCTCGTCGGAGATCAGCAAGATGCCATGCTTGTCGCAGACTTCGCGCACCATCGGCATGAAGCTTTTATGAGGCGGAATGACACCCCCTGCTCCCAGTACCGGCTCCATGATCATGGCTGCAATGGTATTGGCACCTTGAAAGGCGATCTCATCTTCCAACGCAGCCACACAGAGCTGCGCCAGTTTGGCCGGATCACTCTCATTGAATGGATTGCGATAGGTGTAAGGTGCCGGAATATGATAACAGCCCGGCAACAATGGCTCATAGGAATTGCGGAATTTACCATTGCCGTTGACACTGGCAGCACCGGTATGCGTGCCATGATAGCCTTTCTTGAGGCTAAGATATTTCACACGGCCAGCCTCGCCGCGGATCTTGTGATATTGCCGTGCGAGACGAAGAGCAACCTCGACAGAATCCGAGCCCCCGGAAGTAAAGAAAGCGCGAGACAAACCATCTGGGGCAAAGAATTGCGCCAGCTCGTAGGAAAGCTCGATCACCTTGTCATTGGTGGTGCCACGAAAGGTCGAGTAATAGGGCAAATCATTGAGCTGATCTGCAATGGCTTTTTTGACTACATCGCAGGAATAGCCAAGATTGACATTCCAAAGACCACCAACCGCATCAATCACCTTGTTGCCATCCACATCGATGATGGAAACACCCTCACCACCGGTCAGGATGGTTGGCAGATTTTTCTGGCTATCAGCCGGATGCGCCATGGGATGCCAGACATGGCGGGCATTATTCTCTTTCAGAAAATTGGAATCTTTCATATTTTCTCCTCCGGCTGCAGGCCGAGATGGTCCAGCGCCTCTTGATAGGATTGGGCCTGGGCCATTACGCCGAATTCAACGCAGCACATGCTGACAGCTTGCGCGCCGATAATGTTGCGATGCTGGTCATCGACAGAATTCAGAACAAGGGACTGGTTCACATCAGGCATTCTTCCATTCCTCCAATAGAGCGACAGGCGTGATCCCGCCCCATTCCTTGGTCAGTTGCTGCGAGGCTTTCCTCAAGGCAACTTCGATAATGCCAATAAGCTCGGCATCCAGTCGGCTGCTCGGTGTGGCAACGGCCACCGCTCCAATCGCGGTTCCCTTGGCATCAAAAATCGGGGCGGCAATGCCATAGACTTCTTTTTCAAACCCGTCGCGAGAGCGGCCAAATCCGGTTTGGCGCGCCTCTGATATCTCCGAGCGCAGCACTTCGGCGTCCGTTACGGTCTCGGAAGTGAAACTTTCAAACGGCGTTTCCAGCCATTCGTTCAACGCGCCCGACTGCTGAAAGGCCATCACTGCCTTACCTGAGGCCGTGGCGTGAAGAGGCAGACGCACAGCCGGGTCAATCATCACGCGTGTGCCATGTTTCAGGGTCTCTTGCTGCGCGATGGTGCTCAAGGTTTCCCCTTCCAGCATGGAAAGATGCACCGTCTCGGTCGTGGTCTCACAAAGAGCGGCAAGAATGGGACGCGCGGCCTCTTGGGCTGGAAAAGTCTGTTCGCGCACATTGGCAAGACGCAGAACAGCGGGGCCAAGACGATAGGTTTTGCGTTCCATATCCTGTTCAAGAAATCCCATTTCAACAAGTTCGGTCAGCAAACGCAGAACCGTTGCCTTGTTATGACCGGTAAGGCGCGTGAATTGGGTCAAACCAATTTCCGGCAAATCATTCGAGAAGTAATCCAGCAACTTCAATGCTTTACTTACCGTTCCCATTTTTACCTCCCGACATTTTGAAAAATAAAATCGCTGTTCTCATACAGAAAGCTTGACAGAAATTAATTCACATCGCAACATAAAAAATAAATCAATGGTTCAAATAATGAACCAATAAGAAAAACGAAGTCACCGATTATCTTGTCTAGAGGGACGCAAAATGAAAAAAGCTCTCAATCTCCTCACAGCGCTCAGTATGCTTGCTGCAACCGGTTTGGCTGCAACCACACCAGCTCAAGCCGAATATCCTGAAAAGCCTGTTTCCTTCATCGTGCCGTGGCCCCCAGGTGATCTGGAAGATGTCCTGACCCGCATCATCGCAGATGAGTTTCAGGCCACCTATGGCGTGCCAGCTGCCGTGGTCAACAAGCCCGGCGGCGGCGGCGGCCCATTCCCGGGTGCGGTCTCTGTGGCAACGGCTCCGGCTGATGGCTACACCATCGGTTCCTTTGTGGTCGACGTTCCTGTCTCAGGCCCTGTTATCGGAATTCCGGAATTGTCCCCAAATCCGTTTGAACCAATCGGCGGCTTCATGACCTATCCGTTCGTGATTGTCGCAAAAGGGGATGCGCCTTACAGCAACTGGGCTGAATTCTCCGAATATGCAAAAAAGAACGAAGTCACCCTTGGCCATTTTGGTGCGCCCCTGCCTCCAACCCGCATCACGCTTGCTGCTGCCAAAAAATCCGGCTTTGACTTTGGCTCTGATGCTGCCTTTGACGAGTTGACCTGCAATACGCTTGCCTCAGGCGATGCTGATGTCATCAACACCACCATCCAGCTGGTGCTGCCGTGCCTGAAAGACGTGAAGGTCCTTGCTTCCATTGGTGAAGAACGCATCAGCCTGACCCCTGACGTTCCAACTGTCGCGGAACTCTTCCCGGAACTGAATGTGTCGCTTTGGAATGGCCTTTATGTCCGCAAGGGCACCCCGGATGACGTGCGCGAGAAAATTGCTACCGTTGCACAAAAGGCTCTGAAATCTGAGAAAGCTCAAAAGCTGATCAAGGAAACCGGTGTTCTGATCTATTGGAACAACCCGGAAGAAACCAACAAGGTCCTCGAGAAGCATACCGGCATTCTTGCCAATATCGACAAGCTTCTGGACGAATAAGTTCCCTGGAGCCGAGAAGAAGCCGATCTGACCCTGCATCCATCTGCAGGGATCGGCTTCTTTTCACACATTGCGAACCTGCCGACTGACCATCGGCAGAACGGGCTATTGCATCACATAAAAGGATCGGCACATGTCGCGCATCAAGACATTGCAGGAACTTTTCAAGCGCTATCGCAGGCCGGGAGATATTGTCTTTGCAATTCTCTTTTGCTTCTTCTCCTTCTTCCTGCTTTCCCAGCTTGAATTTCAGACCAAATGGGTTGCCCGCACCAAGCTTTATGCGCAACCAAGTTTCTGGCCTGCTGCCTCCATTTTGGGCATGACCATCTTTTCGGTCCTGCATTATATCGGCTCGCTCTGCTCTCCGCGCATTGCTGGCCGTTGGACCGAGGTCTGGTTCTGGCTGCGCTCTGCGGAATATGTGCTCTATTTCCTGATCTATGTCGCTCTCGTTCCATGGCTCGGCTATCTGCCCTCCACCATGGCTTTCGCGCTGTTTCTAGCCTTGCGTGTCGGCTATCGATCCAGGCAGGCCATCCTCAGTGCAGTGGCCTTCGGCATGGGTGTGGCAATCATTTTCCGGGCTTTTCTTCAGGTCAAAATTCCATCGGGTGAGCTTTACAACCACCTGCCTGATGCCGTGCGGGCCTTTGCCCTAACCTATTTGTGAGAATCATCATGGAACAATTGCTTTCCGGCTTTATCATTCTCGCTCAATGGGAAGTGTTGATCGCACTGCTGATCGGCTCTGTTGGCGGCGTCATCATCGGTGCCATCCCGGGGGTGGGTGCCCCTGTCGCCATCGCCATCCTGCTGCCCGCCACCTTTTCCTTTGAGCCTATTGTCGGCCTGACCTTGCTACTTGGGATCTATGGCTCTTCCATGTATGGCGGCTCCATTCCGGCCATTCTGATCAACACGCCCGGCACAGCAGTAAACGCGCTGACCACCTATGACGGTTACCCCATGACCAAACGTGGTCAAGGACATCGCGCGCTATCGCTTGCTTATTCCGCCTCTTTCTTCGGCGGCATCTTTTCTATTCTATGCCTGATCATTCTCTCTCCTGTTCTGGCCTGGATTGCGCCGCATTTTGGCTCTCGAGAGATTTTTCTGGCAGCCCTGATGGGCATCATTCTGGTTGTCCTGGCCCATCGTGGACAGGTCTTGGCCGCCGGCATGCTGGCCTGTTTCGGTGTCTTCCTCTCCACCGTCGGGCTGGAGCCGGTCAAATATACCAAGCGCTTCACCTTTGATCAGACCTGGCTCGGCTCCGGTATCGATCTGATCGTCGTGGTGCTTGGCCTGTTCGCCATCTCGCAAGCCCTTCTGTTGTTGATCGACAAGGAACATGCGCCAAAATCCACCCATGTCGAGGGCAATCTCTTCTCCGGCCTGAAAGAGCTTTTCGGCATCAAGCGTGTCGCAACCGCCGCCTCAAGCCTTGGCGTTTTGATGGGTATGATCCCCGGCGTTGGCGAATTCACCGCCCAGTTCCTGTCCTATACCTATGCGCAGAAAAGCTCGAAAGATCCGGACAAGTTCGGCAATGGATCCCCGGAGGGTCTGGTCGCCTCTGAAGCCGCCAACAATGCGGTACCCGGCGCAGCCATGATCCCGCTTCTGGCATTGGGCGTTCCAGGTGAGGCCCTGACCGCGATGATGCTATCGGTCTTCTATGTCCATAATGTCATTCCCGGTCCGCAATTGTTCGATACCAAGCTCGACTTCGTCTTTGCGCTCTATATGGCATTGCTGCTGCTCAATATCTTCGTGATGATCTTCCTGCTTTTCTCAACCAATTGGCTCTTGAAGATCATTCAGATTCCGACCCGGTTCCTCGGCGTGATGATCATCATCCTGTCCTTTGTCGGCGTTTATAGCCTGCGCAATTCCATGACCGATTGTATGCTGGCTGCTGGCTTTGGTGTCTTCGGCCTCATATTGAAACGGCTCAATCTGCCGGTCGTTCCGATCATTCTTGGCATGGTGCTAGGCGGCATCATGGAAACCAAGTTCAGGACAGCCATGGCCCGGGTGAAGAACCCGTTGGATTTCATCGATCGGCCCATCGCTGCCATCCTGTTCGTGATGATCCTGGTCATTCTGGTGGCACATGTGCGCACGGTGATGCAGGAGCATCAGATGAACAAGCAAAATCATGATGATCCGGACGATCATGTCGGTCCGGAAACCTCCACTCAACAAGGCTAATCTCATGCTGCAACAAGAAGCAATTGATGCCGTCCGCGGCCAGACCCTCGCCCCGCGTGGCCATTTCATCGATGGCCGAAGCATCGCCTCAGACAGTGGGGATGTTCTGGATATCATCTCCCCGATTGATGGCGCGATCCTCACGTCCGTTGCTGCGGGCAGCAAGGCAGATATGGACCGCGCGATCACGTCCGCCCGCTCAGCTTTTGAAGATGGCCGCTGGTCGAAAATGGCTCCGGCGCAGAGAAAAAAGATCCTCATCAAGCTGGCCGAACTGATCGAGCGCGACGCATTGGAACTTGCCGTGCTCGGTGTCCGCGACAATGGCACCGAGATCAACATGGCCTATAAGGCGGAGAGCTTGTCCGCCGCCGGCACCTTTCGCTATTATGGCGAGGCAATTGACAAGATTTATGGTCAGATTGCCCCCACCGCCAACTCCGTTCTTGGTCTCATTCATCATGCCCCCGTCGGCGTGGTGGGAGCCATTGTGCCCTGGAATTTCCCGCTGATGATCGGTTCCTGGAAGATTGCACCTGCGCTCGCTGCAGGTAACAGTATCGTCCTGAAACCGGCTGAAAGCGCCTCCCTCTCCCTGCTGCATCTGGCCAAATTGGCCTCGGAAGCAGGTGTCCCTGACGGGGTCTTCAATGTCGTGACAGGCAAGGGAAGCGTAGTTGGCGAGGCCATGGGCCTATCCATGGATGTGGATGTTCTGGTCTTTACCGGATCTGGCGCAACGGGTCGACGTCTTCTGGAATATTCCGCCCGCTCCAATCTCAAGCGCTGTTATCTGGAACTTGGCGGAAAGTCACCAAACATCATTTTCAATGATGCTCCAGATTTGGCACAAGCCGCCAAGGTCTCTGCCGCGGGCATTTTCCGCAATTCCGGTCAGGTCTGCGTGGCCGGGTCCCGCCTTCTGGTCCAAGAAGACATTCACGATGACTTCGTTGCTGAAATGAGCCGCCATGCCAAGGACTTCAAGGTCGGCAATCCCCTTGATCTGAGCAGCCAGATTGGGGCTGTACATAGTCTGTCCGAGCTGGAAGCCAATCTGCAATTCGTGCAAACGGCGCAAGAGGAAGGCGCGCAATGTGTGGCTGGTGGAAAGCGGATCCTTTCGGAAACCGGTGGCTACTACATGGCCCCAACGGTCATGAGCGGCGTCAAGGTAGAGGACAATCTGCACCAGAATGAAGTCTTTGGCCCGGTTCTCGCCGTCACGCCTTTCAAAGATGAAGCAGATGCCATCCGCATTGCCAACAGCACCGTTTATGGCCTCTCTGCCGGTGTCTGGACATCCAATCTCTCCCGCGCTCACCGCATGATCGAGGAAATCAAATCCGGTGTCATTCACGTCAACACCTATGGCGGGTCGGACCTGACCGTGCCCCTTGGTGGCGTGAAGCAATCGGGCAATGGTCATGACAAGAGCCTGCATGCCATGGACAAATATTTCGATCTGAAATCCGCCTGGATCCAGCTTTAGAGGGCATGCCGATGACGCTGTCAGCAAAATCTCAAGATCTCTTGGACCGGCGCGCAAAATTGCTCGGCCCCAATGTCTCAACCTTCTATGACGAACCCATTCATGTGGTCAAAGGAGAAGGCGTGTGGCTATGGGATGCCGACGGGCGCAAATATCTCGATTGCTATAACAATGTGCCCCATGTGGGCCATTGCAATCCGCGCGTGGTGGAAGCAATCCATCGTCAGGCCAGCACCCTCAATGTCCATACCCGCTATCTGCATGAAGGCATTCTGGATTATGTCGAGCGGCTCACCTCCACCTTTGATGACAGCTTATCGACCGCCATCATGACCTGCACCGGGTCCGAGGCCAATGACATTGCCCTTCGTATGGCAACGGCTGTGACCGGCAAGCGCGGTGTCATTGCAACGGACGCCACCTATCATGGCAACACCACTGCTGTCTCCCAGCTATCACGCAGCAATGTGCCGGGTACTGGCATCGGCGATCATGTGCGTTTCGTACCAGCGCCCGACAGCTATCGCCCTCTTGGCAGCGAAGGGGGTATGGCGCATGCCGAGCTTTTTGCCGAGAAGCTGCGCGAAGAGATCGAGGCGCTTGAGAAAAGCGAATATGGCTTTTCGGCGTTCATTCTCTGCCCCTTTTTCTTGAATGAAGCCTTTCCGGATCTCCCGCAGGGCTGGCTGAAATCAGCCTTTGACGCCGCACGCAAGGCTGGTGGCCTGATCATTTGCGATGAGGTGCAGCCGGGCTTTGGTCGTCTGGGCAGCCATTTCTGGGGTCATCAAAAACAAGGTGTTATGCCGGATATCGTGACCATGGGCAAACCCATGGCCAATGGCCATCCGGTCGGCGCGGTTGTCACACAAACAGACATCATAGCGGCGTTTCGAAAGTCCTTTCGTTACTTCAACACCTTTGGTGGTAATCCGGTTTCCTGCGCTGCTGCCATGGCCGTTTTGGACGAATTGCAAGACCGATCCCTGATGGACAATGCCCACACTGTCGGAGCCTATGCCAAACAGCGCCTGCTGGACTTGCAGGAAAAGCACGAACAGATCGGTGATGTCAGAGGCAGTGGCTTGGTCTTTGGCGCGGAATTGGTGCTGGATCGTGGGACCAAGGAACCGGCTACAAGCTATGCAAACAAGCTGGTGAACGAGATGCGCCAGCGTGGCATCATCCTGTCCAAGCTTGGACGGCATTACAATATGCTGAAGATCCGCCCACCCATGCCATTCTCTAGGGAAAATGCTGATCTGCTGTTTGATCACCTGGATGAAGTGCTGGCAAGCCTGCCGATGGATGCGCCCTCATGAATGGTGTAGTGAAACCGGCCCACACCGCTCCTGATCTGGCTGTGATTGTCAAAGCAGCTCTTACCGAATGGGACTTGATGGGCGCCGATTATCATCTGGTGGCAGAGCGAGAAAACAGAGTGTTTCAGGTGCGGCATAAGAACGGCACTTTTGCGCTTCGTTTGCATCGCCCCGGCTATCGCATTGATGCGGAGTTGCGCTCCGAGCTGAGCTGGATGCGGATGCTGTCTGATCAGGGTCTGTTGGTGCCAACACCGCAGACCACCAAGAATTGTCAACTTCTTTGCACCATCGGTGGATTTCAAATCGATTGTCTGAACTGGTTGAATGGCACGCCTCTGGGTAAGACAGGCCATCCCATAACAATTGAAAATCTGTCTGAACGCATACTCAGCATTGGGCGCGATATTGCTCTCCTTCATCACCATTCCGATGCATGGGCACCGGATGCCGATTTCACACGCTGGCATTGGAACCAGAACGGATTGATCGGCGAGCAGCCGGTCTGGGGGGCATTCTGGAAGAACCCTGACCTAACAGCATCCCAGCGCGATCTGTTTTTGGAAGCAAAAGCCTTCGCCAATCAGCGGCTGAGCAAGTATCACACATCGCTGGATTACGGACTGATCCATGCTGATCTGGTGCGCGAGAACATTCTGCTCGGCGAGCAAGGCACCCAATTCATCGACTTTGACGATGGAGGATATGGCTATCGCCTGTTCGAGCTGGCAACCTTGCTGTCGAAATTGACTGACAGAGATGATTTCGAACAGCTGAAAGCCGCTCTGCTGAATGGTTACAGGCAAGTGAGACCGATCGATACCGCCTTGCTTGATCTCTTCATGATGATCCGTGCGCTGACCTATCTCGGCTGGATCATTCCGCGATTGAGCGAACCGGGAGGGACCGCTCGCAATGCCCGCTTCATCGCAACAGCAGGGCATTGGGCACGAAAGATTATAGAATAACGCTTTGGCAAAGCGTTGGGAGGACGCAATGAATGACAAGGTAATTCTCATTATCGGGACATATGACACCAAGAATAATGAGCTCGATTATATCGCATCCAAGATCCGCGATCAGGGCGGCAAGGTTCTGACCATGGATGTCAGTGTGTTGGGTGACCCGGTCGAGCCAACGGACATCTCCAAGCATGATGTGGCAAAGGCCGGTGGCATGACCATCGAACAAGTTATTGCCCAGGGCGATGAGAATAAGGCCTTCCGCGTCATGTCCCGTGGTGCAGCCTCCGTTGTGCTGGAAGCCTATATGGCCGGGCGCTTTGATGCGATGATTGCCCTTGGTGGCACCATGGGAACCGATCTGGCGCTGGATTGCGCGCAAGCCCTGCCCATGGGTGTGCCGAAATATATTGTCTCCACCGTCAGCTTCTCCCCGCTCATCCCGCCCCATCGTCTTGCCGCTGACATTCAGATGATCCTTTGGGCCGGTGGCCTCTATGGCATGAATTCCATCTGCAAATCCTCCCTCTCCCAGGCAGCCGGGGCCGTGCTTGGTGCAGCCCGTGCGGTGGAAATGCCAGCCCGTGACAAGCCGATGATCGGCATGACCAGCCTTGGTTCTTCTTGCCTTCGATATATGAAAAGCCTGAAACCCGCTTTGGAAGAACGTGGCTTTGAAGTGGCTGTCTTCCATTCCACCGGCATGGGGGGCATGGCCTTTGAAAAGCTGGCACGAGAAGGCGCCTTTGCCTGCGTGATGGATTTCTCCATGCAAGAATTTGGCAATATGCTGGCGGGATCCTTGGTCTCCAGCGGCACTGATCGACTGACCAATGCCGGAGCCTCTGGAACCCCGCAGCTTGTTGCAGCTGGCGCGCTGGATTTACTCGATTTTGCAGGCTGGCAGGAAATCCCCGAACAATATCAGGATCGCCCCTTCCATGAGCATAACCGACTGATCAAGAGCGCCGTCTTCAATGCAGAGGAACGCCGTCAATGGGTGCGTGAACTGGCCAACCGCTTGAAAGAGGCCAAGGGCCCGACCCACTTCTTCCTCACTGCTGGTGGCGTGGAAGAATGGGACCGCGAAGGTCAGGAAGCCCATGATCCGGAGGGTCTGGCGGCTCTGATTGATGAGGCCCGCAAGGTCATACCAGCCGCCTCTGAGATGAGTGATCTCGAGTGCCACATCAATGATCAGGCCTTCAGCGATGCAGTGCTAGCCAAATTCGATGAATGGCTAGCAAACGGAACCGTCAAATCCGCCATTTAATAAGCCAGCAGGGAAGCGCCCGTGCTGGCGACGATGCCCCGGGCGCTTGGCTTTGAGCGAAAGGAAGAAAGCAATCCAAAGGGTCGTGCTGTTTAAAGATGGTTGAGAAGCGCAACCTAATATGACACTAATTGTATGTGTAAATTTCCAGAATGAGTTCCCGCCCTTCAATCAAGTGTCCTACCATGATCAGACTCATCTCTTTCTTCTGCATCAGCTTGTCTCTGGCGATTGTTGCCAAAGCCGAACGCGCCTTTGTCATTGATGGAGACACCATCATCATTGGCGACATAACCCACCGCCTGCATGGCATTGATGCTCCGGAAGAAGGGCAATTATGCAAGGCGGGCAAAGACGGTAATTGGCCATGCGGAAAAGCAGCCACGGATGAGATGGTTCGATTGTTGGCAGGTGGAACAGTTCGCTGCCAATCTCAAGGCAATGACGGCTATGGACGCGAAATATCCATCTGTTCGCTGAATGGAAAAGAGCTCAATCACCATCTGGTCCGCCAAGGTCTGGCCTGGGCATTCAGGAAATATTCCAACGACTATATCGAAGAAGAAGAGCAGGCCAAATCCGAGGGCGTCGGCATTTGGCGCACCCAAAGCGACCCTGCATGGGCCTATCGGGAAGAGAAATGGCAGCACGCCATTCAGGCCAGACCGGATGGCTGCCCGATCAAGGGCGACATTTCCGAGCAAGGCCACATCTATCACGTGCCATGGTCACCCTGGTATTCCGAGATCGAGATCAGCGAAGCCAAGAACGAGCTTTGGTTCTGCACCGAAGCGGAAGCCATTCAGGCCGGTTTCCGCGCGCCCATCTGGCGCTATCAACCCACCCATTAGATGACTGATATCATGATGATCTGATCAGACCGCTATTTGGCGAACTTTGGCATCTGATTGATGAGGGTTTGCGAATAGCTATGTTGTGGTTGTTCGAACAGAGCTTCCGTCTCCGCTACCTCCACAAGATCCCCATGGCGCATGACGCCGATGCGGTCGCACATCTGACGAATGACCGGCAGATCATGGCTGATGAAGAGCAGCGTCAATTTCAGCTCATCCTGCAAATCTTTCAGCAAATTGAGAATCTGGGCCTGGATGGAGACATCCAATGCGCTGGTTGGCTCATCACAAATCAGGAAGCGCGGGCGCGTTGCCAAGGCTCTTGCAATGGAAATGCGCTGCCGCTGACCCCCTGAAAACTCATGCGGATATTTGCGTGCAGCATCCTTGCCCAAACCCACCAGCTCCAGAAGATCCATGACAACCTCATTGCGCTCTTCCTTGCTGGAGGCCAGCTTGTTGACAATGATCGGTTCTGCAACGATTGAGCTGACTTTCATGCGGCCATTGAGGGAAGAATAGGGATCCTGAAACACCATCTGAATGTCACGCCTCAGATCATCCTGTCGTCTGGCCCCTTCCTTGCCGATCAGGTCCTGACCCGCAAATCGCATGGCCCCACCGCTGGCTGAGTGAATGCCGGTGATGACACGGGCAACGGTCGATTTGCCCGATCCACTTTCGCCGACAAGACCAAAGGTTTCCCCTGCCTTGACGTTGAAGCTGATGCCATTGATCGCATCAAGATATTTTCTGTTGCGCTTGAAGAAGGCTTTCTGCACCACAAAACGCTTATGCAGATCGCTCACTTCCAGCAAATTGACCTGACTGGTATCGAACGCATCCCCCTGCCCCAACCAATGGCTCTGAAGGTCAAAATTCTGCAAGGCATTGCCATCGCTCTCTTCAATGGCAACCTTTGGAAAGCGGTCAATCTTCCTGTTGGATGGCGGGACAGCTGCAATCAGGGAACGGGTATAGGGCTCCTTCGGATCGCTCATGATCTGCTCGGTATCACCCACCTCAATCAGACGGCCGCGATACATCACGGCGACACGATCAGCCGTTTCGGCAATCACACCCATATCATGGGTGACCAGAATGACCCCGAGATTGCGATCCCGGCACAGATCCTTGATCAGTTGCAGGATCTGCGCCTGAATGGTCACGTCCAGCGCCGTGGTCGGTTCATCCGCGATGATCAGTTCCGGTTCCACGCACAGTGCCAGTGCAATCACCACGCGCTGACGCATACCGCCGGAAAATTGATGCGGATATTGCTTGATGCGCACGGCCGGGTCGGGAATGCCGACCTGATCAAGCAGATCCACCGCCCGCTTTCGTGCGTCCTCGCGCGAAATATCGAGATGGGTGAGAATGGTCTCCATCAATTGATGCTCGATGGTCTCGATCGGATTGAGCGAGGTCATCGGATCTTGAAAGATCATCGCCACGCGCTTGCCACGAATACAGCGATAATCGGCCTTTGAGAGCTGATCAATCCGCTCTCCATGCAACAGGACTTCGCCTTGCACCATCTTGCCGGGCGATTGCAACAGACCCATCACGGCATTGCCGACGGTCGATTTGCCTGCGCCGGATTCCCCGACCAGGCCAAGGATTTCCCCTTCCGCGACAGACAGGCTGACATCATCGACCGATGTGAAGACGCCGTGACGACCCGGAAATTCCACCCGCATGTTTTTGATATCCAAGAGTGTCATATCAATCATCCAATTTCGGGT
Source organism: Cohaesibacter gelatinilyticus (assembly GCF_900215605.1). NCBI lineage: Bacteria > Pseudomonadati > Pseudomonadota > Alphaproteobacteria > Hyphomicrobiales > Cohaesibacteraceae > Cohaesibacter > Cohaesibacter gelatinilyticus. Next base: position 63,567 of record NZ_OBEL01000008.1, read on the forward strand.
TTAGGGCGTCGCGCAGCCAGTCACCCAGCAGGTTTACCGACAAGGCAAGCAGCAACAAGGTGACAGCCGGGAAGAAGAGGATCCACCATTCGCCGGAGAAGAGATATCCTTGCCCGATGCGGATCAACGTCCCCAAGGAAGGCTCGGTTGGCGGCGCGCCAATTCCAAGGAAACTCAAAGTCGCCTCGGCAATGATGGCCAGTGCCAGTGAGATGGTGGCAATTACCAGCACAGGCGACAACACATTGGGCAGAATGTGAAGAAAGATGATCGCCGTTGGCTTGCGTCCGACAAGAGCCGCCGCTTCGACATATTCCTTTTTCTTCTCAACCAATGCAGCACCGCGCACAACGCGGGCAAACTGCACCCAGTCAGACAGACCGATGGAGATAATCAGAACCCAGATGGCCACCTGATCGCGCATGTCAACAGGTGTGAAACCCTTGGCAATGCCGAAGATCAGCATCGCCACCAGAATGGATGGAAAGGTCAATTGGATATCAGCAATGCGCATGATGAAGGCATCCGTGCGACCGCCTACATAGCCGGCCACCAGACCTGCTACCACGCCAATGACCATGGCGAACAGAACGGCAGCAAAACCGACAAAGAGCGAAATCCGCATGCCATGGAGAATGGTCGAGAAGACATCCCTTCCCTGATCGTCCGTTCCGAACAGGAAGACATCCTGCGTGAACTGGTTTGGCTCCATCGGTTTGGAGAAGCCATTCATCAGATTCAGCGAGGCCGGATCAAACGGATTGTGAGGCGCAATCAACGGCGCAAAGACTGCTGACAACATCAGCAACAGCGCAACAAAAGCGGAAATCATCGCGACCGGGCTTTGGCGGAAAGACCAGAACAGATCGCTATCAATGACACGTTTCAACATAGCCATGGGTCAGTCCTCCTTTCCATCGCGCAGGCGCGGATCAATTGCCAGATAGAGCATGTCGACAATGAAATTGATGCCCACAAACATCACCGAGATCATCATCAGATAGCTGGCCATGACCGGGATATCGACAAACTGCACGGAATCAATGAAGAGCAGCCCCACGCCGGGCCATTGGAAGACCGTCTCGGTGATGATGGAGAAAGCGATGATGGAGCCGATTTGAAGACCTGCCACCGTGATTACCGGTATCAGCGTATTCTTCACGGCATGGCGGAAATTGATGGTTTTTTCGGTCAGCCCACGAGCCCGTGCAAAGCGGATATAATCCTGCTTCAAAATCTCGGACATCTCGGATCGGACCAGGCGCATGATCAGCGTCATCTGATAGAGGCCAAGGGTGATGGCAGGCAATATCAGCGCCTTGATCCCCGACCATGTCAAAAGCCCCGTCTTCCACCAGCCAAGATCCACGACCTCGCCGCGTCCAAAGCTGGGCAAGATGCCAAACTCGACGGCAAACACATAAATCAGCAAAATGCCAATCAGGAAGGTCGGCAGGGAAACCCCGATCAGGGATGTTGTCAGGATGGTTGTCGTGATGAAACCCTTGCGATTGATGGCGGTATAGATACCCAGCAGGATCCCCATCACCATTGCCAGCGCAGCTGACACCATGGCCAGTTCCAATGTCGCGGGCAAGCGTTCCAGAATGATTTCAAGAGCGGGCCGTCCCTGACGATAGCTGACCCCCATATCTCCCTGAAAGGCTCCGGAGAGAAAGTTCCAATATTGAACAACAAAAGGATCGTTCAGACCGAGCAGCTCTCGCAAACGCTCGACGTCCGCTTCCGTACGTTCCTGTCCCAGCAAATTGTCGATGGGATCACCAACAAAGCGGAACATGCCAAATGCAACCAGCCCCACGGCGAACAGAACCACCACGGATTGCATCGCACGTTTTAGGATATATGAAATCATGCGGCTTCTCTAAGTGCCCGATTTGAAAGGCTCATTAAGCCTTTCAGGCTGCTTCACCAGCCCTCTCCCCCTCCCAAACCGCCACAGAAAGTACCTTGGGGGTACCATGACGGGTGGTTTGGGAGGGGGAGGGCTTGGTTCAGGACTTCCAAATCAAGTTCCAAAGAACGCGCATCCCGGCATGGCAAGAACCATCCGGGACGCGCATCTGATTATCGTAAGCTTAGTTCACGCGAGCCCAACGCAGGATGAAGAAGTTATCCGGACGCTGTGTCAGTGTCACATTGTCCCGAATTCCCCATACCAGCGGCTGAACATAAAGCGGCACATAAGCATGCTCTGACTGATAGATGGAAACCACTTCATCAATCATGGCCTGACGCTTTTTGTCATCAATCTCGGACTGAATCATTGGCAGCAATTCATCAACCCTGGCATTGGAGAAGCCGCCAAAATTCCAGGAACCCAGCTTCTTTTCCTTGTTTGGTGTGGTGACCAGGAAGCGGACAGGATGCTCATGGTCGAGCGTTCCCGGAGACCAACCCAACAGATACATGTCGTAATTGTCGCCACGCAGCTCAGGCCAGTAATTTTGCACTGGCATTGCATCCAGCTCAGCCTTGATGCCGATTTGCGCCAGCATGCCGGTCACTGCCTGACAGACAGCCTCATCATTGAGATAGCGATTGTTCGGGCATTTCAGACCAAAAGAAAAGCCATCCGCATATCCGGCATCAGCCAAAAGCTTCTTGGCCCCTTCAGGATCATAAGCTGTGCGGGCTGCATTTGCTTCTGAATATCCACGCATGGCAGGACTGACCAGCTGGCTGGCAGCTTCAGCAGACCCACGCATGATGGTTACACGGATGGCATCAACATTGATCGCCTTTGCAACTGCCTCACGAACGCTCGCATCCTGAAACGGGTTTTTCTTGCCAGCATCAGACGTATATTTCAGCTCAGCATGGTCATGGCCAAAACCAAGCATGATCACACGGGCTTCAATCCCGCGGATGACCTTGGTTCCACCTTTGCCATCAATACGAGCGGCATCCTGAATTGGAACCGGATTGATCATGTCGACTTCGCCGGACAGCAAGGCAGCAACAGCAGTTGCCGGATTGCTGATCGGGGTAAAGGTGGCCTCGGTGATGTTATGCTCTGCCTTGTCCCACCACTTCTCGAACGGCTTCAAGGTCGTGGACAGACCAGCCTGACGATCGGTCAGTTTGAAGGCACCGGTGCCATTGGCATTCAAGGTGGCAAAGTTGCCTTTTTCCTTGTCCGGACGGGCTGCATTATTGGTTTCGGCCCACCCGGAATCCATGATCATCCAGTTTGCAATTGAATCCGGGAAGATCGGGTTCGGAGCCTTGGTCATGATATCGATGGTGTAATCATCAACCACCTTGACGTCAGACACAGGAGCGAACCAGCTGCGGGTATCTGACTCTTCAGCAGATGCACGCTGATAGCTGAAAAGAACATCTTGAGCGTCGAAATCACTGCCATCGTGAAATTTCACGCCCTTGCGAAGATTAAAGCGCCAGCCTTTACCCTCACCAATAGGTTCCCAGGATGTGGCCAGAGCAGGTTCAATCGCCATATTCTTATTGCGGCGAACAAGGCCTTCATACACATTGTTCAGAAAGCCCAGTACGGGCGCTGAATTGACGGCATGAGGGTCCATCGTTTGTGGATCCGTTTTACCCGCCCAGCGGAAAGTCTCGGCATTTGCAGTCCCTGAAATCAAAAGAGACGCCATTGCGATTAATATCGATCGTTTCATAGAAACCCACCTGTTATTACTAGTAATTTCCGGTAAGTAGTTTCCTGAGGTTATGACAGCTTTTCATTGAATACCAGCCAATAACACGACGAAAGTTGGAGCCTCCCGGGAAAGATCTTCTCTCACTCATCACCAAGAGAGCAAAAGATTTCGCATCATTTATCATGGTTCCGGATACCTGAATCACCCTGCATTTCTGCGCTATGGTTGTTCCATTGGGATTGTAAAAAACAAACCGGGTCCGTAGATCGCTGATTATCTCCCAAACATCAAAACGGGTTTATCTATTTGTTTTTAGACCGTTTATCCTAAAATATTCCATGAATTTGAATAATGATATTCCGATCTCGGAAAGCAATATTCCCCTGGCATGATGAAGGGCTCAGCGGCCGAACAGTCCGCCAAGCCTCTCACCCTTACGGGTATCAACAGGTTGGCTTGAAAAAAGCGGCATCGAATTATGTATGAAGAAATACAACTCCACACACAAAAAGTTGATCAGCCCCGCTTGAGCGATCAGATTTGAGAGGCCGCTCTGATGCAACAGCAGCCAACACAATGAAACACCATGAGCCAATTGGATTTAAACAATTGAAATAAATAACAATAATATTTAAAAACATGTCAAAAGATGGTTTAGCTATCATCACTTGAACATGGTTAACAGAGTCTTATAATTAATGATAAGTAACTCTTATCAATATTAATGAATTTGAGAGCAATGACTGTGGTTCGGCTTGGCATTCCATTCACGCGAGAGAGCGAAATCAGGGTAAAAGTCATACAGGCTGTTCAACGCGCGTTCCTGCTGCTGGATTGCCTGAGATCCTGGTACCGACAAAAAACACCGTCACAGACATCATGAAGCAGTCACACCAATTGTCATGATCCAATATTTCTTTGCCCGCAACACCGGACATTCGCAGAGAAGGACACGAATTTGAAATGATAATACAAGGGCTTGCCTATGGAATCCGTACAAATATTCATAGGAACATACTGACAACAAGATAGCTGGCCATCCCATACAGCGAAACGAGGCTGACACTCATGAATATACCTCGTGCTCCATCCTTGCCAGTCAGATAGGAAAAAGTGTGACCCACACGGCCGACTGCAAACCCCACAATCCAGACTTGAGCTGCGATCGTGACGGGCGAAACAATACTGATCAAAAAAGCGAGGGATACGAAGTGAACGATATTCTCAGTCGCATTGCCATGTGCATTGTGGCGCCGCTGGAGCTCCCGTACACCTTCTTGGGAAACATCACTCAGACTGTTCTTGCTCGCAGCCCACTCTTCTGGCGTTGCATGCATATTGTATTTGAGGCGCGTCAGTTCGGTACTGGTCATCAGCCATGTGTGATTTATCAGCAGCAACACCGCACTCAGTATCAAAGCCATGATAATTGAAGGAGTTGGCAAGGCAATGACAATTGCATCAACCCCAAACAGCAGGAAGTTTACCAGCAGACTGACAAGGACCAAGGCAAATGGATAGCCAAGAATAATTCTGGCAAATTTCTTCTTTCGTTCTTGGTCTGGAGACATCTGCAATCCAATTTCATAGAAAAACCTCCTTCAAAAATAGGGCGGAGGATATCGGCTTACAAGAGGCCAGCCGCTCACCCGCCCGGGGTCTTGGCATCGGCTCTTGTGTTGGCAAACAATGTCTCAACAATCGAGTACCCTTCAAAGATCAAAACCCTGACAAACGGATTGCCTCTATTCAAGAACGCCATTGGCAACAGGACAAGCCGCAGACCGGGTTTCAGACCCTGATCTGCGGCCAATATCATACACTGTCGCTCTTGCAACAGGTCCGGGTCCTAATCCGTCGAGACGTGGGACACATCCTTGTCGGGAGAGTAGATATCAAGAATATTCCAATGTCCCGTGGTAGGGGTGGGATTGTTGATCATGGAAACATCAATCACGGTTGGCTTGCCACTGGCTATTGCCTTTCTCAAGGTTGGCAACAATTCAGCGGCAGACGAGATACGAATACCGACCGCACCATAAGCATTGGCGATATCGGCATAGTTCGGCGTAAGCTCGGCATCTCCATTCTTGCCATCAAACAATGTTCCATAGGTCTTGCCATAATGGGCCTTTTGCAACCCGGCAATTGTACCAAATGCATTATTGTTCATGACGAGCCAGACAATACCCAAATCCTGTTCGACTGCCGTTGCCAGCATGGCCGGGTTCTGCCCGAATCCACCATCACCCACCAACGAAAGCACCACACGATCAGGCGCAGCAATCTTGGCCCCAATCGCACCGGGAGGGCCAAAGCCCATCGTCGCAAAACCGCCCGGCGTCAAGATGCTGCCCGGCGTCAGAATGTCAAATTGCTGACCCACACCATTTTTGTTCCAGCCGACATCCGTCGTTATGATGGCATCATCTGGCAAGGCGGATCGGGTATCAGACAAAATCCGCTCCGGCATCATCGGAAAGGCATCGCTCGCTGCCATCTCTGCATTGCCAGCTTTGAATTCTTTTCGGAATGCACCAATCTTTTCTTTCAGTGTCGGTCTGTCAAAACCATTGGGAAAGAGCTTTTTGGCAACACGCAGCAGGACCCGCAAAGCTGCTTTGGCATCCGCAACAACTCCGATCTCCGTCGGATAATTCCGTCCGATTTCGGATGGCTCGATATCGATATGAATAACCTTCGAGCCTGGAATATTGAAGGTATAACCCGGATACCAGGATGAACAGTCCGCTTCCTTGAACCGTGTTCCGATGGCCATGATGATATCTGCATTGAGACATGACTTGTTGACGAGCTCCGTTCCCCAGAAGCCGGTCATGCCCAAAACCAACGGATGCGCATCGCTCAAGGCTCCCTTGCCCATCAAGCTATGCGCCACCGGAATTTGCATATGATCAACAAAGGCCTCCAGCTCGTCCGACGCCTCAGCCAGCAAGATACCTCCCCCTACATACAGAACCGGGTCTTTGGCGTCAGCCAGTGTCGTCAAGATGCGCTCTGCTGTCTCGTCATCAATCGATGGCTTGACCAATGACTTGGTGTGATCGCGCAGTCGATCAAATGTTGCGCTGTCTATGACCTCGCTGAATATATCCATCGGAACATTGACCAATACCGGTCCGGGCTGACCGCTTTCAGCCAGATGAAACGCCTTTTCAAGGATTTCCGCCATGAGATCGGCCCGATCCACGCGCCAGGCACGCTTCACAAAGGGTCGGTAGATCTCATATTGCGCGGCATCCGCATGCAGATTGACCTCCTGGTGGGGGTGCTTCCCATAATAATGGGTAGGAATATCCCCTGCGATGACCACCATAGGCGTACAATCAAGCGCGGCGTTGGCTACCCCGGTTGCACAATTGGTCAGACCGGGTGACAAATGAGACAGAACAACAGACGCTCGCCCGGTTACACGCGCATAAGCATCGGCAGCATGGCTGGCTATCTGCTCATGACGGACATTGACAAAATCAATGGCGCTTTCTTCCAGGGCCGACAGCACCGCAATATTGGTATGGCCACATAGACCAAAAATATGCTTGATATCCCGCCGCTCCAGATAGTCGACCAGATGTTCGGCAACTGTTTTTCTTGCTGGATCAATCGTCATCACTCACAAGACCTCCCCGTTATAAAACTCACCGAAAAGCTCTTCTTCCGAAGGTCTGTCTTCTGCAATTGGACGGCTGACCCAGGTATAATTCAGCATATGCTTCAGCGTGACATTCTCGTTGGTGATGTTGCCACCCCAAATTCCGCATCCCAATGAGCTTGTCATCGGCATACCATTGGTCCAGGCACCGGCATTGGCCTTGGATTGCGGCTGTCTCACCATCATGCGGCTTACAGGTGCGACACGCGCAAGAGCATCGATATTGTCATCATTGTGGCTATAAATTCCGCAGGAATGACCCTTGCCACCCACAGCATAAATCTGGCGTACAGTCTCAAGAGCATCATCAAAGCCATCAAAGTGATACAATGCCATCACTGTCGTCAGCTTCTCTTTTGAGAATTTGTGCTCCTGCCCTATTTGTCCATGATTATAGACCATGAGAAATTTGCGATCTTCGGGAATGGAGAAACCGGCAACATCAGCTGTTTGTTGCGGTTTGCAGGCAATGGTCGGAAAAGTTCGATTGCCCTTTTCGTCCCACATCGCCTTTTCAAGAAGCGCCTTTTCTTCTTCATTGCAAAGATACCCGCCTTCTGCTTCCAGCGCTTTTACCATGTCATCAAAGATAGACTTCTGAATGATGATATTGCCATCAGCGGAACATCCGGAACCAAAATCGGAAGTTTTTGACATGCGAGTATTGGCAGCAGCAATATCGATATCAGCGGTCTCATCAATCACAATGGATGAGTTGCCAGCCCCGACACCATAGGCCGGTCTGCCGCTTGAATATGCAGCCTGAACCATTGGTTTGCCACCGGTTGCCAGAGTCAGATCGCACACCTGCATGAGATATTGGGTCGACGGAATGGAAGGTTTGGAGATGACCTGAAACAGATCTTCCGGGGCACCGACAGCACGGCAGGCAGCGCGCATGACATCGACCATTTCAGTCGTGGTGCGTGCGGTGCGTGGATGTGGTGAGAAAATAACTGCATTGCCAGCATTGGCTGAAGATACGCCAGTGACCGGTGGTGTCATTGCAGGGTTGGTCATGGGGATCAGAGAAGCAACGACTCCAGCTGGTTTGGCATATTTAACCAGCCCCTTGGCTTCATCCACCTCGACAATACCTGTTGACGGGGTCCGCAGAACGTCCCGCAAGACCATATGGATCTTGAACCGTTTTGCAGGGCGCCCTTCTCGATCTCCAATCCCGCTTTCATCGACACCCAGTTGTGCCAGACGGGTGAATGTCTCTTCATTGCCTGCATACCAGGCAATTGCCTGACTGAGACGATCGCGTTGTTCCTGGCTATAATTCTCAACTTCAGCCATGGCTGAACGCGCCCGGGCCAATAACTGGTCAACCAGATCACGTTCCTCCGAGGTGATTTCGCGGGCCATCAGATAAATCCTTTCAAGAGATATTGCAGCGGTTAGACATCAGCCGCTGGCAAAAGAGTTTGTTTGGCCGTTTCCAGACAGCGCCGCGCATGGCCTTCATAACCAAGCTTCTGTACACGCGCCAGATTTGGCAATTCGATGGAAAATGTTACCGGGGGCAAGTGCTTCAATATGGCGGAGAAATCGATACGCCCTTCTCCTGGATAGAGCCGTGCACCGCGTGCGATTTCGATCATGCCATTGTTCGAAGTGGGAATTTCCGAAGGCACGTCAGCAATATGCAGAAAGTGGAACCAATCCTTTGGCAGGCTATCAATCTCATTGAGATTCAGCCCCGAAAATTCCGAATAGATTGTGTCAATGAGGATGCCACCATTGGGGCGCCCTGCTGCGCGCACGATATCTGCTGCCGCATGCAGGGTTTTCAAGGTAGAAAATGTCGGAAATTCCAGATCGACCGTCAGTCCATAATCATAAGCGATGTCGCATAGAGCACCATATTGATCGACAATGTAGGTGCGTTCCGCTGGCTCGGACAACCAGACAGATGTGATCATCCTGGTCGCTCCCATTTCCGCCGCAAGCGAAATCGCCACTTCATTGGCATACGGATCCATTCCTTCGACAATGCGAATGAGCTCCAGTTCCCCAACTCTGATACCGGTATTCTTCAGCGCTTCCTTGGTTGCTTGCACGAGAGAAACATCGTGAGCTTCGCAGGAAAACTCTCCCGGCACATGCATGGGAATGAAGCGCGGACTGACAGCATCATATCCGCAGCGTGCTGCGATATAGACCAGTTCCGGCGCGGAACATCCAATCAAGGTCAGGTGTGCCAATGAAAATGACGACATTCACGATCACTCTTTCAGGTTCATGAAAGAGTCAGAAAACATCTGCTGACTCTAAAAATATATCAAAATAACAATAATATCTGATATTTTTATAATCAACATATTTTATCTAAAAAATCATAATATCTTCAATCAAGCGCGATAAAACCGGACGACCCTGTAGATCCTTATCCCGGCTCCAACTGGTATTGTTCTTTGAAGTCAGCCTGTTAGACATCTGCCAATTCGCATGACAGATCACACAATCCGATTGAATTGACCGTCGACAAAATTCAGGACACTGGGGGGAAAACTCAAAAACAAAGGCATGGAACCACATGCAGACAACAAAAAGGGCGAAGGGATTTCTCCCCTCGCCCATCGGCAAATTTCAAATTCCAGCTCTATGACTAATTCATGTATGGGATTTATTACAAGCTTACCCAGCTTCCTCCGGTTTCGTGAGATTCAACAGCAGCATCAATGAACCGAACACCCTTGCTTCCATCCTGAACAAGAGGAAGATCCAACCAGGATTGTGGAGGTGTGAGGCCATCGCGTCTTGCAGCCACCGCCATGGCAAACTCCGTATACAGATTGCCCCATGCCTCAATGAGCCCTTCAGGGAAACCCCGTCCTGTTCTGACCAGCCGCTGAACCTTTGGCAGAACGCCATGACCATGACCTCGGGAGATCACCTGATCGGGCCGCCCATAGATATTGACCTTCAGATATTCGGAATGCTCCAGATCCCATTCAACACCACCTTTGCTTCCAAAAATCCGGACCCGCAATCCTCCACGATTTCCGGACGCAATACGAGTGGCCATTAACGTGCCCGGCACATCACCTTCATATCTGGTCATCATGAAAACCGTATCTTCCAACTGCTTGGGCGCACCACAAACATGCATTTCAGACCGTAGATGCGTCATATCCAAGCCAGAAACAAAGCTCGCCAGATGCGCAGCATGGGTACCAATATCACCAGTACAACTGGTCTTGCCCGATTTGGCAGGGTCCAATCGCCATTTCACATGCTCGGCCTTCATCACATCTTCGGGTATCATCCAATCCTGCATGAATTCGACATGAATCTGGCAAACATCGCCAATCTCCCCACTCAGCACAATTTCTCTTGCCTGCCTGACCATGGCAAAAGCCGACATCACGTAGGAAACACCGAAGACCAAACCCGTTTGACTTGTTTCTTGCTCCAACTCCTGTGCCTGGGCGCAATCATTGGTCAAAGGCTTGTCACACAAAACATCAATATCATTTTTCAGGAAAGCCTTCGCAGCATCAAAATGAACATGGTTGGGTGTTGTAATCATCACAGCATCGACACCATCTGGTCTTCGTGACTCCACCCGAGCCATTTCTTCAAACGAGCCATAACACCGATCATTTGGCAGAAACCATTCTGCTCCCCTGGCACGAGCTTTGGAACGGCTTGAAGACAAAGCCCCGGCGGCGATATCCCAATGATTGCTCATTCGGGCTGCCATTGCCTGAGTTGCAGCGATACGCCCCCCTCCGACAATGCCCAACCGCAAGCGCCGGGACAATTGCGGAAAATCATCTTGAAAAGAGAAGTCGACGGGTAGAATTTTGGTCATGGGAAACTCCAAAGATTATTCAAGCCTGAAAATTGACGAACGGCTGAGGCTGTCCAGGGCGTAAACTCACACAGCTTTTTCGGGCAGAATTTCAAAAGCCATAAAAATACCGGGTGTGATTGTTTCAAACTGATGCCAGGGATAATTGCCAAACTCATCATACATCGGCCGGTGGGTTGTCCCCGGGGCCATCAGCTCCTCCATATAGAGTGTGCTGACATCCCTCTCTCGGCATTGCTGCATCTTCCCAAACCCGACAATCTGGGTGTGGACTTCGCGAAAACCCGGCACTTCGCAAAACGGATGGTCTTTGTGCAAACCCACTTTCAATGGTACCGATCCGGCGTGATACATACTCAGCCGTATTTGTCCCAAATCCTCTTTGGGTGACATATAATGAGCAACACCTTTGAGGCGCTCCTCGCCCCGCACGTCATAGGCGGACGGCCACACCTTCCTAACCTTCTCAAACAATTGCTGTTCATCAGGATAATCGGCAAAACGCTCTATGATCACCGCATGATCCAGATCTTCAACAACCACATTTGTGACAACAACTGATTGTAAGGACTGAAGTGTCTGATCCCTGATATGCATCGGTTTTTCAGACAGATTGACCAGAATTGATTTTTCACCGACCTCATAGTCAGTTTCATTCGTAATATAGCGAACGGAGAAAAAAGGGTCGGCAAATGCCAGGACTTTTATTGTCATCAAACAAATCCTTTGAAGGGCCTATTGGCCAGCATCTTCACTGATCGGAAAATTGGCAGGAAGAATATCAGGGCGATCACATGTGCTCTGGAGCATCCAATATTGACCATCATTCTGGGACGCCAGAATTCCATGCATCGCCTCGAAAACATGATGAGCCATAGCACCACTGGCCCGCAAAGGGCGCCTGTCGCGCACAGCATAGGCAAGATCAACCAACCCCAGACCACGTGAATCCTCATTATGGTCATGATGATTGTCTGCGATCTGCCAGTCATCAAGCCCTTCAACACGAGGCTTGTAGGTCCAACGCGATGTTTCTCTGGTGCGGTACCATACCGGACCCTGAAACAGGTTGGCCCCATGCACCGGATCAGGGTCAGGAATACAAATTGTCCCCTTCTCTCCATATATTTCAAGGCGAGGCGTTTCTGAATCCCATACATCGAAACTCATGGTGATCGACCCGATGGCACCTGAGGAAAATTCCAACATCCCTTGAACATGGGTATCCACCTCCACATTCATGATCTCTCCATGACGTGGCTGAGACTCGATCATGCGCTCATCGAAAGTTCGACGTGACAGGCCGCATACCCGGCGAAGAGGGCCGAGCAAAAATACCATGACGGTCAAATAATAGGGTCCCAGATCCAATAAGGGTCCACCGCCAGCGCGGTAGTAGAAATCAGGGTTGGGGTGATGACGCTCGACGCCATGCGTACCCACAAAGGAAGACAAGCCAGTCGGCCTTCCGATCACACCTTCATCAATCAGGCGCCTTACGGTTTGCCAGCGCCCACCAAGAAACGTATCAGGCGCATTGCCGACATACAGCCCTGTTTCCTCGGCAAGTTTGAGGATCTTCCTGCCATCCTCAAGGGTCGTCACAAACGGCTTCTCGGAGTAGACATGTTTACCAGCTGCAAGCGCCTTGAGACTGATCTCTGCATGCACTGCAGGAATTGTCAGATTGAGAATGCAATCAATATCGGGATCATCAATGATCTCATCCGGAGAACAGGCCTTGGAAATACCATATTTGGCCGCCTTTGCTTGCGACTCCTCAATATTGAGGCTGCCACAGGCCACGATTTCCAAAACATCAAATTTCTGGCAGGTTTGAATATAGATGTCACTGATGACACCACATCCAATCAGCCCCACGCGAAGCGTTGACATCATAATTACCTTCGTTACATCCGGGATCACGCCGCCCGGATGTCGTTTCTATTCTTCTGGTTGATATTCAGGTAGGAATTTGGGAGGCATGGGGCCTTTGTTGCGCCCGCCCTGCTGCATCTGCTCCCAGGCGTGGGCCAGAATTCCGACAGAGCGGGAAAGACAAAAAACACCGCGCGCCAAAGGTGGAGGGAACCCCAGTTCACAGAAGATAACCGCTGTGGCTCCATCGATATTCATCGCCAGCGGACGCCCTCCCCTGTCACGCGCCAACTGATCCTGAATGGTTTCGCCAATATCGGCAAATTGCCCGGTGACAAATCCATCTTTGGCTGCACTACGCACCAAAGCCATCAAACGCGGCGCTCTGGGATCGACGGGTTTATGAAACCGATGGCCAAATCCGCTGACAATTTTGCCGCGCTCTTCTCGCCATCTGGCCAACCCCAGATTGACGGCGTCTTCACGTGTCTTGCCATTCTCGATATGCTCAGAGACCCAATAATAGAGCTCTGCACATTGCTCGCCAGCACCACCATGCACATCACCAAGCATATTCAGGGATGTCGCCATGACATTGTTAAGCCCAAGCCCGCAAGTGGCAGCCATTCGTGAAGCAGCTATCGAAGGGGCTTGTGGTCCATGGTCCACCGCCGAAACCAAGGCGGCTTCCAGCAATTTTGCCTGGCCTTCCGACGGCATCTCTCCGATGACCATGAACCAGATCATTTGGGGGAATGACACTGTCCCGATCAGCTCTTCAATAGGTTTGCCTCGAAAAGAAATTCTGCCAGGCGACATATCGATGATCGAGGTTCGCCACCAATGTTCGATGGCTTGTTTATCCTGTCTGTCTTGCATGGCGACAATCACCTTTTTGGTTGCATCTATGATACGGAATTATCAAACACTCGCAGACATGGCTCATATTGTGCAGGATGGCCTGTCAGAATTTCGAAGGACCGCATGGCCTGACCAATTGCCATGCCCACACCGGACATGGTGGCGCAGCCAGCCCTTTGCGCATCTATCAGAAACTGGGTTTGTTGCGGAAAATAGACAATATCTGACGCCCAAATCCTGTCATGCCAATGTCTGGACGGCACAACACTTCCCGGATAGGAAGACATCCCAACCGGTGTTGCATTGATGATCCCGTCATGGTTTTCACAAAGCGCTTCATCCAGATCGCTATATATCCGAACCACAAGATCCGGATGACATTGTCTCAACCTGGTTTTGAGCGAAATCAGATTTTCCGCCTTGCTATCAAAAATATTCAGGGTACGAACGCCCAGATCCACAAGCGCGAAGGCCACTGCCGAACCTGCCCCTCCTGCTCCCACAAGCAGAACGCTCTCCCGCTCAACCTCACCAAACTGAGCCTGAAAAGCACTTTTGAACCCCAGCCCATCACTATTGTGACCAATTCGACGTCCTTCAGAAAATCGAACAATATTGACAGAGCCGATCTGACGAGCTTCTTCAGCCATGTCATCAATATGCTTGATGACCTCGGTTTTGAACGGGTGAGTCACATTCACGCCGATATATCCCTGCTCTTCCAGATTTGTCAGACAATGGGCAAGGTCATCCCTGGTGTGCGAGATCAGGGAAAGATCCAGCAAATCATATCGATAATCCAGCTGATGGGCTCTTCCCATGACTTCATGCATATCAGGGCTGCGTGAGAGCTGAATATCACGGCCAATCAGGGCCGCTTTCAAGTGGCCTGATTGGCGAACCGAATGGTTCGATGTCATAGACATGCCCGTCAGCCTATCCCGCATATCCGAACAGTCGTGGTAGCCAAAGCACCAGATCCGGGATCAGAATCAAGGTGGCCAATGCCCCGATCAAAACCAACGTGAAGATCCAGGACTCACGGATGATCTCACCGAGGGGAATATCCGTCACGGCATTGATCACAAACAGCAGAATCCCATATGGCGGCGTAATCAGTCCGATCATGCAATTGACGACCGCAATGACACCGAAATGCACGAGATCAATACCAAGCTCACGACAACTGGGAATGAACAATGGCAAAATGACGAGAATGATTGTGGTTGCATCCAGAATGGCCCCGAGCAAGAGCAACAGGATATTGACGCCAAGCAGAAAAATCAGAGGATGCACATCCAACCCGACCAGGCTGCTGGCAAGCTGATTGGGAATATTCTCCGACGCGACGATATAATTGAGGATCAAGGCGCCGCCAATGACCAATCCAACAGCCGCCGAGGACCGCGCCGAGCTGACCAGAATCTCGTAAAGACGATGCAGCTTCAACGCGCGATAGAAAAATGCAGCCAATATCAGCGCATAAGCAGCGGCAACAGCTGCGGCTTCCGTCGGCGTCGTAACACCACCATATATCCCGTAGAGCAAAATGGCAGGCATCAGCAGTGCCGGAAAGGCCTCGACCGTCAATGCAGGCAATTCACGAACCGGAACAGGATCTTCCAGCGGAAAGTTACGCACCTTCGCCAGATAGCTGTTCAAAGCCATCAAGACACATCCCATGACAAGACCGGGAACAATACCGCCGAGGAACAGATAGCCAATGGACTGATCCGAAATCAAAGCATAAAGCACCATGGGAATGGAAGGTGGTATGATGGGTCCGATCGTGGCGGACGCCGCGGTTATGGCCGCTGCATATCCGGGAGGATAGCGTCCCTCCTTGCGCATCATATCAATGATGATCTTGCCAATACCCGCAGCATCTGCGACGGCCGAGCCGGACATGCCTGAAAAAATCAGAGAAGCAACGACATTGACATGTCCAAGTCCGCCACGAAATCGGCCGACACATGCGACACAGAAATTGAGCAATCGATCTGAAATCGTACCGGCATTCATTATGTTGGCGGCCACAATGAAAAGCGGGACCGCAAGCAGAACAAAACTTTGATAGACGCCAAACAGAATCTGTTCTCCTGCCAGGGCGATATCCTGCCCGGCAATTGCCAAATAGACTATTGACGCAAGGATGATGGAATAAGCAACCGGTGTACCAATTCCGGCAAGCAGGAGCATGGTGAAAAGGCAGGCCGCAAATTGAATACTCATGTGTCACCCACCTCATGTTTGTGCCAGTCTTCCGGTGCACCCTTTCGCAGGATCAGAACAAACCGATAGGCATAGACCGCGATTGTCGCGACCAAAAACACGGCATAAATCGAGAAGATTGTGCGCATGGGAATGCGAAGCGTCGCACTTTTCTTGATTTTCAAAAAATCGATATAGTCCCATGTCGGAGCCAGAGAATAAGCCAGACCGACAACAATGGCAGCAGCGCCACAAAGGGCAAAGATCTGTCGTGTTCGCTTGCCGACCGCATGATAGAGCACATCGAATGTAACATGTTCATCATGGCGAACGACAAACGCATTGCCCCAGAATATCATCCATAGCCAAAGCGTCAGACACAGCTCCAGTGTCCAGCCAAACGGCTCGGCCAAAACATAGCGTGAAAAAATCTGAAGCAGGAAGGTGAGGAACATAGCGGCCAACATTGCCGCCGCTATGCTCTCCGCTCCTTTGAGGAGCCAATCCTTGAATCTGTTCATTGGTCGGCTCCTCCCCCCACCTAAGTCTTAAAGAGCGTTGATTTTTTCCAGAAGTCCTTTCGGCCAGCTTTTGGCAAACTCGGAATCCACATACATACCTTGTACGCGTTTACGGAAGGATGCCACATCCGGCTCATAAACCTTCAGCCCTTTTTCCTTGAGGAACGAAACAAGGGATTCTTCGAGCGCAAGCTGCTTCTGGCGACCAAATTCCGCTGCCTCATCTGCAGCAGCCTGTGTCTTGGCCTGCTGCTCTGGTGTCATGCTATCCCAAACCTTTTTGGAAATCGCAATATAATTGAGATCCACCAGATGCGAGGTCAGAACGATCTGCTTGGTTACTTCATAGAATTTCTTGTCAACAACCGTTGGCAAGGGATTGTCCTGTCCATCGACAGCACCAGTTTGCAAACCGGTATAAACTTCGGAGAAAGCCATTGGCGTTGGATTGGCACCCAGTGCCTTTCCAAGGAACTGCCATGCTGCGGTCCCTGGCATGCGCAAATTGACACCGGCCAGATCTTCAGGCTTCATGACCTTGTCATCCGTGCGCAAGTTTACCTGCCGGCGACCAAGATACATGACGGTCAAAAGTTTGAGACCGAGCTCATCTTCCACTTTTTTCTTAAACGGGTCCATCAATGGGTCATTGAAAACCGCCACCTGATGCGCAGCATCACGATGAACATATCCGGCTGCAAAAATCGAGAATTCCGGGAAGAATTCAGCAAGCTCCTGCGCCGAAGCAATGGCCATCTCCAAATTGCCCCGGGCAATGGCTTCCAATTCGGTGCCTTGCTTGAACAATGAGGAATTCCAATGAGGTTCAAAGTTAGCAAAGTCAGACACACCCGGACCGAATTTTTCGATCAGAGCGATTGCCCGGGTGCCGGTTGCTGAACCCGATGAAGCCAGACGAAGCTTGATCTTGTCTGCTGCAATTGCACTTGTCGCCAGACTTCCGACAAGCGCAACCGTTGCCAGTGCGGACATCATTTTGCGACGTGTAAACTTGATTGTCATATATTTTCCTCCCTTGGATGTCAGATTTCAGTTTTGCTCCACCCAACTGAAATTACGATTTTCTCTTGATAGCACAGTGAATTTAAAATTCATAGATATTTTAAAAAATATCTGATATTTATCGTTATGTCTGTTTTTCATGCAGATAGACAGGCCTGTTCTGCAACGCTGACAGCTTGATGGATTCAACAGCACGCAAGGATTCAACGGCATCTTGCGCAGAGACGATTGGCTCTGCTTCCTTGCGGATCACGTCAATGAAATGCTTCATCTGCAATAACAATGGATCCCTCTTGGGTTCACTGACAGATTTGGCATGGATCGGCTCTTTCCAATGGCCGTGCTCACCGTGAGACCAGACTTTCATGTCCGGAATCGACAGGGATGCTCTGGTGCCCCCAATCATGTAACAGCTCTGAGATGTTGCCGGATATTCCGGGTTTTCACTGGCAGTCAGCTCCCAGCTCCAGGGGGCGACAATGGTGTCTGAAAGATTGAATGAACAAAGCGCGCCCGATTTGAAAGCAATCATGGCAACAGCGGTATCTTCCGTTTCGAAACCACGCTCCTTGTTGGAGGAGATGGCCTGTACCATTTCGATTTCTCCACAAAGATATCGAAGCAGATCAATGTCATGTATCAAATTGACCATGATCGGACCACCACCATCCTTGCGACGCCATTCCTGTTCAAAATAATCTTCAGGCTTATAGAGCCAAAAGGATCCATGAACTGAGGTAACCCGGCCAAGTCCCCCGCTTTTGATCATCTCTTTTGCCCTGCATATCCAGGGATTATGTCGCCTGTGGTGGCCAACCAGAACAGGAACATCATTGTCTGCAGCCGCTTTTACCAGCTCCTCTGCAGCAGAACAGGATGTCGCGATCGGCTTTTCAACCAGGATCGGAATCCCGGCATTCACACACTCTACGCCATTTACCACATGAACCTGATTGGGCGTCGCCAGCACGGCTCCATCGGGCGAGCTTGCCAGGATCATATCGCCGATTGACGGATACCAGGGAATATGTCTGGACTTTGCAAAATCTTGCCCCGCCTCTGACGGGTCAACGATACTGTCGATGATGATATCGTCATCAAGCTTGCGCATCACATCAAAGTGCCGCCGACCAATCAGCCCCGCCCCGACAAGGGCGATCTTTTTCTTGGCTCTCATAGCAGAACACTCGCCATGCGGCGCAGTGCCAGCTCATAACCATCCGTTCCAAATCCAGCCATCACACCATCTGCACGCAACGAGACAAAGGATTTGTGACGAAATGCCTGACGCTTGTGAATGTTGGAAACATGCACTTCAAGCACTGTTCCAATGAAGGCGTTCAACGCATCCAGTATGGCAACCGATGTATGAGAATATCCACCCGGATTGATGATGATACCATGGGCATAGGTTCGCGCCTCATGGATCAGCTCAATCATTGCCCCCTCATAATTGGTTTGTTCAAAGCGTACAGTCAGACCCAAATCATCCGCCAAAACCCGGCAGCGCTGTTCCACGTCATCCAGGGTTACTTCGCCATAGACATCTTTTTGCCGCTCTCCGAGCAAATTCAGATTTGGTCCGTTCAAAAATAAAATTCTTTTTTCCATCGAGACAATCCTTGTTTCAGCCAATCTACACAATGAACCCAGCTTCGTCGGTTTGATCGCCTAGGCTGAACAGATCACCGGTTCGAGAGCATTGCTGCATCTTCATCACAGAGATTATAAGTCTTGTCCGATTTCGTCAATAATATATGATATTTTTATTATTATCTGATTTTTACTCCTGTTTATAAAATTGCAAAAATTTATTATTTTGCTGACATTTTTCATTTGCTCCGCTATTTTCGACCAATGCAAAACACAGCCCATACAGTAGGTCTCAGCACCTATGCCACCATTCGCGAAGACATCATCTTCGGTCGTCTTGAGCCTGATTTGAAGCTCAAGCTCGATCAGATGAAAAACCGCTACAAGGCAAGTATCTCCACCGTCAGAGAAAGTTTGAACCGTCTTGCAAGCGAGGGCTTTGTTGTGGCTGAGGAGCAGCGCGGCTTCTTTGTGGCGCCCGTATCGCGAGGTGATTTGGAAGAAATTGCAGCGCTTCGTGTATTGCTGGAATGCAGCGCCCTGGAGCAATCCATCGACAATGGCGATACCGAATGGGAAGGCAATGTTGCAGCCGCTCATCACAAGCTGCATCGTATGGAACAAAAAATGCTTTCCGGCGATGAAACGCAAAAAGAGCTATGGAAACGCTACGACTGGGAATTCCATCAAGCTCTTATTTTCGCCTGCGGCTCAAAGAATCTCTTGTCATTGCATCGCACTGTTTTCGACAAATATCTTCGGTATCAGATGCAGGTTCTGACCTTTCGCGGCGCACCTGCGGCCGAAGAACATCGCCTGCTTTTTGAAGCTGCACTCGACCGCGACAAGAAAACGGCGGTCAAAATACTCAAACAGCATGTCATCAGCTGCCTCAACCAAACATATAGCGAACTCATCACCGGCTAACCTACCATGTCAAGATCAGAGCGTATCGGCCATCTCGGTTGAGATGTCGAGCAATTGCATCTTGTCTTTGAGCGGCATGTCGGGATTTTCCTTGCGCGCCAATATGGCTTTGGCGGCACGCAGGCCGATTTCATAGCGGGGAACATGCGTGGTTGCCAAACGGGTCGGCAGGCCATCCAGCATGTCGAGCCCATTGAAACCCGCCAGGGCAATATCGTCGGGTATGCTCAGACCACTTGTCATGCAATGCATCAGCCCGCCGACAGCCAGAAGATCGCTGGAATAATATAGACAATCAAGATCGGGGCTGCGCTCCATCAGCGTCACGGTCATATCCCTGCCCTTGGCAATGGAAGAGCGCGCATCATAATAAATCTCATCCGATAGTTGCATGTCGTTTTGCGCCAGTTCGGACTTGAACCCTTCCAACCGTTTCTGAGCACGGAAATCCAACGGCATCTGCGTGCCAACAAAGCCGATTTTGCGATAGCCCCGTTCCATGATCAGACGTGCCATATCCTGCCCGGCCTGCCGATGAGAGATGCCGATACACATATCGATAGGATCTCCATCACAATCCATGATCTCGATGATCGGGATATTGGCCGCTTCCAGCATCTTTTGCGCGGCCTCGGTATGATGAAGACCAGCCAGAATGATCCCTTGCGGTTGCCAGGACAGCATATCATTGATCACCCGCTCTTCCTGCTCCAGATCATAGTTGGAGACCCCAAAGACAGGCTGGAGTTCCGATTCCGCCAATGCATCCGAGATGCCGGTCAAAACTTCCGGGAATACATAGTTTCGAATGGATGGCACAATGACAGCCACAAGATTGACCGAACGGGATGCCAACCCACCTGCGATACGATTGGGTACATAGCCAAGCTCACGGGCAGCGGTTTTCACTTTCTCTTTCGTGCGATCAGACACATCACCAACACCGCGCAAAACACGTGAGGCAGTCATTTCACTGACCCCTGCCAGTTGGGCGACATTTTTCAAAGTTGGCTTCTGGCCCATCTCATTCTCTTCAAAGCAGCAGATTAACTGGATTTGTATCCTATATCAGGTGATGCGCATCCTAGGCCAGAAACAATCGGCAGGAGAAGTGAATTTTCTTATCAGAAACAGTCTTGCAAAAATCAGCATTTCTCTATATGTTAGCGCTAACATTTTCCCACATGCTGGGGTACAGGACCATGAACAGACCTTTGCAAGACCAAATCAGGCGCGTAACAGATCGCATCCGCGAGCGCAGCCGCAACAGCCGGGCCGCCTATCTCGCCAAGGTCGAGCGAGCGATTGAACAGGGGCCTGGCCGAGCGCATATGACTTGCGGTAACTTGGCTCACGCCTTTGCTGCTGCCCCTGTCGCAGACAAGACAAGACTGGCGGAGGCCCGCACGCCCAATCTTGGTATTGTCACCGCTTATAATGACATGCTCTCTGCCCACCAGCCTTATGAGCGCTATCCGGACCTTATTCGCGAGGCTGCTCGCGAAATGGGGGCAACCGCCCAGGTCGCTGGTGGTGTGCCGGCCATGTGCGATGGCGTCACGCAAGGGCAAGACGGTATGGATCTTTCGCTTTTCTCGCGCGATCTGATTGCCATGGCGTCCGGCATTGCCCTGTCTCATAATGTTTATGACAGCGCGGTTTTTCTTGGTGTTTGTGACAAGATCGTACCAGGACTGGTCATTGCTGCGGCGACCTTTGGTCACCTCCCTGCGGTCTTTGTACCAGCCGGTCCCATGACATCCGGCCTTCCCAATGATGAAAAGGCCCGCGTGCGTCAGGAATTTGCCAAAGGTCTCGTTGGACGTGAAGAGCTGCTGAAATCAGAGATGGCGTCCTATCACGGACCGGGTACCTGTACCTTCTATGGCACCGCCAATTCCAATCAGATGCTGATGGAGTTCATGGGTTTGCAACTCCCCGGTGCATCCTTCGTCAATCCTGGCGATGATATGCGTGATATCCTGACCAAGGCGGCTGCAAAGCGCGCTTTGGAAATCACCTCTCTTGGCAATGATTTCCGCCCGACTGCCCATATTCTGGATGAGCGGGCCATCGTCAATGGCATGGTCGGCCTGAATGCAACCGGTGGCTCCACCAATCTTCTGATCCATCTGCTGGCAATGGCGAAAGCTGCTGGCATTCTGATTGATTGGGAAGACTTTGCCGACATATCCGAAATCACTCCACTCCTTGCACGGGTTTATCCCAATGGTCTGGCAGATGTGAACCATTTCCATGCTGCCGGCGGGTTGGGTCTTGTGGTGAGCGAGCTCTTGAAAGGTGGTCTCTTGCATGAAGATGCAAGAACCATCGCCGGAGACGGCATGGAGCTATATACCCGTGAGCCAAAGGTGAGTGGTGACAAGGATGTGACCTGGATTGCGGGCGCGGGCATTTCGCTTGATGATCGCATCATCAGCACGTTCGACAAGCCGTTTCAGGATACCGGTGGCTTGAAGCGCCTTGCCGGCAATCTCGGTGCAGCAGTGATGAAAGTCTCCGCAGTTGCCCCAGAGCGCCATCTGATTGAAGCGCCTGTCCAGATCTTTACCAACCAACCCGATGTCAGAACGGCCTTTCAGACAGGTGAGTTGGACCGGGATGTTGTGGTGGTGGTCCGCTATCAGGGGCCGAAAGCCAACGGCATGCCCGAACTACACAATCTCACGCCCATCCTGGCTGTCCTTCAGGACCGTGGCTACAAGGTCGCTCTGGTTACCGATGGCCGTATGTCTGGTGCATCAGGTAAGGTTCCTACTGCCATTCATGTCAGCCCCGAGGCACTGGACGGTGGTCCAATTGCCAAACTTCAAAATGGTGACATGGTGCGAGTGGATGCCGGGAATGGTAAGCTTGAAATTCTTGATCCAACGGTTCTGGATCGTTCTTTCACAGCGCCAGATCTTTCTGACAGTCACGAAGGCTTGGGACGAGAGATGTTTGCTACCTTCCGCCAGTCCGTTGGTTCCGCCGAGACCGGCGCAACAATTTTTTAGAGAAGTCTGACCCATGACAATGAATTCTTCGCTTGACCAAAGTAATGAGCGCTTGAAACATATTTGTTCTGTTGCTCCTGTTATTCCGGTTCTGGTAGTTGACGATGTGGCCCACGCGGTCCCGCTGGCCAAGGCTCTGGTGGCGGGCGGTCTGCCGGTACTGGAAGTGACCTTGCGCACTCCTGTAGCCCTTGATGTCATCAAGGCCATGTCGGACGTTGAAGGCGGCATTGTCGGAGCTGGGACAGTTCTTGGCCAGAAAGATGTTCTGGCCGCAAAAGATGCCGGGGCGCAATTTGCGGTTTCCCCCGGTGCAACCCCGGATTTGCTGACCGCTTGCGAAGCAGCAGATCTACCCCTACTTGCAGGAGCATCAACAGCATCCGAAGCCATGGCTCTTCTTGAGCGTGGCTATCGTTATGCCAAGTTCTTTCCTGCAGAAGCTGCGGGTGGAGCGGCGATGATTCAAGCCCTGAATGGCCCTCTCCCGCAGCTTCATTTTTGTCCGACCGGGGGGGTGAGCCCGGACAATATCGGCTCCTATCTATCGCTTCCCAATGTTGTTTGTGCAGGTGGGTCCTGGGTGGCTCCGAAAAGTCTTGTCAAAGAAGGCAAATGGGATGACATTGAAGAACTGGCCCGGCAAGCAGCTCAACTACCGCGCTGAATTGATTTCTGTTCCCAGGATGGCAACAACATGAGGACCGAACATGGTTGCACAAGTCATACCGGTTGAGAATTTTGATCTGGTCATCTTTGGCGGAACGGGAGATCTGTCCCGTCGTAAAATTCTCCCTGCCCTTTACTGCCGTCGGCGCGCTGGCCAGTTACCGGCAGATGCCCGCATCATCGCTGCAGCCCATAGTGACAAGGACCAGGACAGTTTCCGGGATCTGGTGCGCACATCCCTGCAAACATTTCTCGATGAGAGCGTCAAGGATGATGCCTTGGTCGAGGCTTTTCTTGACCAATGCATCTATGTGCGTCTTGATGCCCTGGGGGATGATGGCTGGTCCGATTTACGTGAGCAATTACGCGAAGATGCCGTTCGAGCCTTCTATTTTTCCGTTGGTCCTTCCCTCTTCGGCCCACTGTCGGAACGATTGGTGACGCACCAGATTTCAACGGCGGATAGCCGCATCGTGGTGGAAAAACCATTTGGACATGATCTTGAGAGTGCAAGGGCTCTGAACAATGATCTGGCCCAATGTTTCAAGGAATCCCAGATCTATCGGATCGACCATTATCTCGGCAAGGAAACCGTTCAGAACCTGATGGCGCTTCGCTTTGCCAATGTTCTGTTCGAGCCTCTTTGGAACTCACATTATGTCGATCATGTTCAGATCACTGCTGCCGAGGAAATCGGGGTTGAGGGACGCGGGGCCTATTATGATCAGTCGGGCGCCATGCGCGACATGGTCCAGAACCATCTCATGCAGCTTCTGTGTCTGACCGCAATGGAGCCTCCGGCCGGTGTTGCCCCCGATGACATTCGCAATGAAAAGCTGAAAGTCATCAACGCTTTGACTGATGTGCCGACGAGCGATATCGTGCGTGGTCAATATCGCAGCAAGGGTGACAAAGGCTCCTATCTGGAAGATTGCGGAAATCCGGATAGCCGCACAGAAAGTTTCATTGCGCTCAAAACTCATGTCGAAACATGGCGCTGGGCGGGTACGCCTTTCTATTTGCGCACCGGCAAACGCCTGCGCAATCGCATGTCCGAAATTGCCGTCACCTTCAAGGAACCACCGCACAATATATTCGCGGATCGCGCCCCCAATCTCTCCGGCAATACGCTTGTCATTCGCTTGCAACCGGATGAAGGCATCAAGCTGCATGTCTTGATCAAGGAACCCGGCCCGGGTGGCATTCGCCTGACGGAAGTGCCTCTGGATATGACCTTTGCTGATCTGAGCAATAGATCGAGCATCGCAACGCCGGATGCCTATGAGCGATTGCTGATGGATGTGATCCGTGGCGATCAAACCTTGTTCATGCGTGGCGATGAAGTGGAAGCCGCCTGGAGCTGGGCAGACCGCATGATTACACAATGGGAGCAATCGGCAGACCGGCCACGTCCTTATGACAGCGAGTCTTCCGGACCGGAAGATGCCCTGATGCTGATGCACCGGGACAATCGCCGCTGGCGGGAGATTGAAAAGTGACAGACATCCGCTCCTACGACACCCGCGAACAATTGATGCACTCTTTGGCAGAAAAGGTGGCCAGCGAGTTGAGAGCCGCACTTGAGACAAAAGACTCTGCCAGTCTTGCGGTGCCAGGCGGAACAACGCCTGAGCCTTTCTTCCTCAATCTGCGCAAGCAGGACCTGGATTGGGAAAAGGTTTTTATTCTTCTGACCGACGAACGCTTCGTGCCGGAAAGCTCTCCACGCTCCAATAGCGCCCTGATCCGGCGCAGCCTGTTGCAGGAACACGCCGCCAAAGCCACTTATGTGCCGCTCTATATGGCAGGTGATGCACCAGAAGAAGTTTTGCAAGATCTCTGTGCCGGGCTTGATCAGGCCCTGCCTTTGGATATCTGCGTTCTTGGCATGGGCACCGATATGCATACGGCTTCGCTTTTCCCGGGCGCTGATTTGCTGAACGAAGCCTTGTCCGACGCTGCCCCTGCCCTGTTGCCCATGCGCGCACCCGGCGCACCGGAACCACGCCTCACCCTGACCGCACCTGTTCTCAAAGCTGCCGGGTCCGTTCATCTGCTTATTGCTGGTGAGGAGAAGAAAACCGCTCTTGAACAGGCCATGAATGGTCAGGATGAGTTCGAAGCACCGGTTCGTGCAATTTTGAACCGCGACCAATCCACCCTGGTTCATTATGCAGATTAGAGCGTGTTCCCGAAAAGTTGAAGCACTTTTCGGATAAGAAATCGCTTTGGATCAAAGGGTTAAAGCACCACTCACGATTGAACGATTGTGAGCAGTGCTTTAGGACATAGGGTCCTTGGCATGGCTATTTTCATGCAAGAATGTCCTTGATCTGCTCAAACAACCATGTAGCAGCCGGTCCCATACAGGAATTCTTGAGCTTGATACACTCAACCGGCGGACTCCAGAGCTTATGCTCAAACCGTAATTTCAGCCTGGACAAATGGCCGGATGCAATTGCCGCATCAACCATATGCTCCGGCAGATAGGCCCACCCCACCCCTTGCAGAACCAGATCCTGCATTGTGTGAAAGCTGGTCGCATACCAAACTTGCGTCGATAAGGTAGGAAATTGCGCAAGAACACTGCCCTGGGGGCTCCGCAACAGAAGTTGACGATGGGACAGCAATTCATTCGCCCCGATCTCGGCAAGCTTCGTAAGCGGATAATCCGGTGCGCTAACAGACACAAATGGCAGATTGCCAATGAACGTCTGCTCCACGCCTTTTTGAACCCCTCCGCTGGAAAACATCAGACCGATATCAGCCATATCCTGCAAAACCATATTGGGAATTTCGGGACTGATACCAGATTGCAGGTCAATTTGCGTGGCGGGAAATCTCTGTCCAAATTCAATCAATATCCGGCCCAGCGAGGGAAGAACCAGGGCATCATCGATCATGAGCCTTATGCAGGTTTCCTCACCTTGAAAAATACTGTTCGCTGCGCTTGTCATATCATCAAGCTGCATCAGAACTGCCCGGGCATGGATCAGCATGCGGTCACCGTTATCGGTGAGTTGCGGTTTTCGGGTGGTCCGGTCAAAAAGCTCAAACCCCAGATCGACTTCCAGATTGACAATTGCCGTACTGACGGCTGACTGTCCCTTGCCCAAAGCTCTACCAGCTGCAGAAAAACTACCCGATTCAGCTGCTGCTATGAACATTCTCAGTTGATCCAGGCTTGGCACTGTTTATCCATCTATTGATAAAATCATTAGTTACTAACTTTATACCATTTCTTTTCTCGATTAATCAATTTGTGTCTTCCCACACCAATGAGAAGACCAACAACTTAAATTGAGAGAGAAGAAGCCACATGACAATTCTGTTGCAAATCAATACCAGCATGCAGGAGACAGCCTCACAATCCTCAAACCTTGCAGACAAGGTAAGCGAAAAACTGCTCACCAAATTTGCAGATATGCGACGCATAAAACGTGATCTGGGCAAACATCCTGTTCCGCATCTTGATCATGACACATTTCAAACTTTCCTCGATCCGAACACTGCTGTTACTTCCGCACAAAAGGCCGGATTGGCGCGTTCCGATATATTGATCTCGGAATTGAAGGATGCACAGATACTCGTACTGGGAGTGCCCATGTATAATCTGATGATCCCATCGACCCTTAAAAGCTGGATCGATCATGTTACGCGTGCCGGACAAACATTTGCATTCACTGAGGATGGTCCCGTCGGGCTTTTAAAAGACAAGAAAGCCTATATCGTCATTGCTCAGGGTGGCAATTTTCTGGGAACATCCGACGATCTGGCAACAGCTTATCTCAGATCGGCTTTCGGCTTCATGGGAATTGTCGATCTGGAATTCATCTATGTGCAGGGTCTGGCGATGGGAGATGAGGCGGCAAAAGCTGGACTGCACGCAGCAAGCCTGGCGATCAGGGCGTTAATTTGATTGTTGGCTAATTGCTTTGTTCTCTTGGCAGATGGACCTCCACGAGTAACCCATCCGAGCCATTCTTGAGGGACAGCTCTCCCTTGTGATGCTTGATAATCTCGTTGGCGATGCTCAGGCCCAAACCTGAGCCACGCTGCAATTTGCTCCAATGCCCCCGTACGAATGGCAGCATGACCTGATCCATCTTCTCGGCTGGAATACCCGGTCCACCATCTGTGATACGAATGATCAGATGATCGCTGCCATCATACCCCAGCGAGATGTCTGCATAGCGTCCATATTTCAGGCTGTTATCAATGAGATTCACAAGGGCACGGCGCAGTTTTTTGGGCTGACCAATCATCATGCCATGGGTCTCGGCGGAAACCAGCACCGGCGCGGTGCCCCCAAAGACTGATGCGACCCCGCCAATTTCTATCTGCTCCGGCAGTGCAAAACGCACATCCTTGCCAATATCACAATAGTCATCACACAGGCTCTGGATCAGGGAATCCAACGAGAATTTGAAATGATCTTCGGGAAGTTTGCGCACCGACAACAGATCCAACGCCCCTTCAACAAGACAGGAAATTTCCTCCAGATCACTGAGAAATTTCTCCTGCATCTCCTTTTCCTTCATGATCTCCGCTCGCAGGCGAAGACGGGTGACGGGCGTTCTCAAATCGTGAGAAATGGAGGCAAGGCTCTGAATCTGACTTTCCTGCTCGCGATCGAACTGGCGCTGCAAGGAATTGATATGATCCTGAATGGCAATGGCTTCCTCGGAAGCAAAGGACCCCAGACTGGCCCGTGGATTTTCGCGCTTTTGGGCCAGTTTCTTGAAAGGTATGGTCAGACTGAGAGACAAGGGGAAAATCGCTGCAAGCATGCCGATGATCCCGATCAGCGCCAGAAGCATGCTTTTGGCTTCCGATAAGCGATCATGCCAGATTTGCGGTGCTTCTATCAGCAGAACACTGTCATCCGACAAGAAAATCAGCAGGTTCGCCTCCATATCCTGCCGGGCTATTCCGTGGGAAAGCGAGGAAAGACGCATGTTGGCATCAACATTTGAATTGTCAGGATTCGCCCGCAACAGACCAGGGCGGGGCGGGGCGCTTTTGAACTGCACAGCAGCCCGGACCCGAAGATCATCAAGGCTTAGGATCAGCGGAATGACATGAACATCAGGATTTGCGGGAAAGGCCTCAAGATGCTGCACCTCATAGGGCAACCCTTGCCTGATCGCAACAGGCATGTTTTTTTCAACCTGCCAATTCTGCTCAACGACCCGTGCAAGAATACCGCCAGTCATTTCCGCTATCTGCAGATCCGTCTGCCGGTTTTGATAAGCAATAAGCAGAAACCATGCGGCCAGAGCACCAGCCAGAAAGCTCAAAATCGCAATCAGTGGCAAGCGTGCCGACAAGCGTCGAGGAAACAAACCCAACAGCTGATTGAGACCGTTCATTCCCTCCTGCCTCCTGATGAGGTCTGGTTGGAAGCGGCTGCGTCAAGCGGTGTGATATCGGAGCAGAATTTATAACCCTGATTACGCACGGTACGGATGAAGTCGGCTTCTTTGTCGATATCAAACAGTTTCTTGCGCAATCGGCTCACCAAAATATCGATCCGGCGATCTCCCGGCTCTATATCCTGCCCGATCAACAATTGCGCCAGATCATCCCGCGAGACCGGATTGGGGGAGGTCCGCGCCAGAATAGCCAGCACGGAATATTCACGTGTACTCAGCGGGACAAGCAAATTGCCCGGTCCATGGAGCTGTTCCGCAGACAAATCCAGCACCCAGCCGGAAAATTGCAACTTGCCGGATGTCGCTTTGGCTTGATGCGACCCCGTCCGGCGCAACAAAGCATTGATGCGCGCCAGCAGCTCCCGCGGATTGAACGGTTTTTCGATGTAATCATCCGCTCCCAGCTCGATACCAATGATGCGCTCGGTGTCCCCCTTCACCGCAGAGAGAATGATAATGGGAATATCGGACATCTGACGAATATGACGACAGACCTCAAGGCCGCTGTCACCCGGCAGCATAACATCAACAATCATCAGATCGAACAGATCTGGAGCATGCTGATAGGCTTCTTCAGCGCTGGCCGAGACCGTACACTCGAACTGTCGCTCTGTCAGATAGCTGGACAGAAGCGCAGAAATCTCGGGATCATCTTCAATGATATGGATACGGCGCACAGATCCCTCCCCCGGGTTTTCTGTAGTTTCGAACAAAGCAATTGTTACGACAAGATCTATAATGTTGCAGTTTGTAACATTCACTCTGTTATGCTTGGTTTTCTGAAACAAAAACATACAAAAATCTGCGCTACAGGCAGATCAAAATCCTCTAACGTTTGGCAACATGGATTTCGATCAATGAATTTCTGGGAGGAAAGAATGAAATCATTGAAATTTGCTCTATTGGGTGCCATTGCCTTGGCAGCAACCCCATTTTCCGTACAGGCCGAACCAACTGCAGAAGTTCTGCACTACTGGACATCCGGTGGTGAAGCAAAGGCTCTGAAAGCCCTGCAAAAGACTTTCAAGGATCGCGGCGGCAAATGGGTGGATGCCCCGGTTGCAGGTGGTGGTGGTGATGCACAGGCAGCGGTTCTGCGCTCCCGCGTTCTTGCAGGTGATCCACCAGCAGCGGTGCAGATCAAAGGTCCAAACATCAAGGAATGGGCCGAAGCTGGCGCATTGGGTGATCTGAGCGCAGTGGCAAAAGCCCAGAATTGGGATGGTGTTCTTCCTCAAGCCATCAAGGATATCGTGAAATATGACGGCAAATATGTTGCCGTTCCCGTGAACGTGCACCGCGTTGACTGGATTTGGGCAAACCCCAAGGTTTTGGCCAAAGTTGGTGCAAAAGTTCCAACCACCTGGGCTGAATTCAATGAGACGGCAGACAAGCTGAAAGCCGCAGGCATCGTACCATTGGCCCACGGTGGCCAGCCTTGGCAGGACGCAACCGTATTCGAAACTGTCGTTCTGGGTATTGGTGGCATCGATTTCTATCGTAAGGCACTTGTTGAGCTGGATGAGGAGGCGCTTGGTTCAGACACCATGGTCAAGGTTTTCGATCAGATGCGCAAGATGCGTGGCTATGTCGATCCTGACTTCCCTGGCCGTGACTGGAACCTTGCCACCGGCATGGTCATGCGTGGTGAAGCTGCCATGCAGATCATGGGTGACTGGGCGAAAGGCGAATTTGCCGCCGCAGGCAAGAAACCTGGCGTTGATTACATCTGTGCTTCCACACCATCTGATGGTGGGTATCTGTTGAACTCCGACAGCTTTGCCATGTTCAATGTCAAAGGCGATGACAAGGCAAAAGGTCAAGCTTTGCTGGCGGAATTGATCCTGTCTGAGGATTTCCAGGAAACCTTCAACCTCTATAAAGGCTCCGTTCCCGCCCGTACCGGCGTCAAGCGCGACAATTTTGACAGCTGTGCATTGAAATCCATGGATGACATGGAAGCAGCTGCAAAATCCAACAAACTGCTCGGATCTGTCGCTCATGAAATTGCACAGGCCGGAGCCATCCGCGGTGCTTTCACTGATGTAGCGACTGCGCATTTCAATTCCGACATGTCTTCCGAGGAAGCCACGAAGAAACTGGTTGAAGCGATCAAACTCGCCCAATAACCAGACTTGCAGAACGGGCCTGTTACCCTTGTAACAGGCCCGATTTGTAAGCAAAGTAGGGTTGAGTGACAAAATCTAACGCTCAATTGACCGCCCTGCACTATTTCCAAGTGCCAATATATTCTGTGCCATTGTAAGGAGAACCATGATGGCTCGTTCTCATGGAGGCATCGCTCGCAAGCTTGAGCGATGGATTCCCCAATTGGTCGTGTCTCCCGGCTTTCTGGCAATTGTCGTCTTCGTTTATGGCTTCATCTTCTGGACCGGTTATATCTCGACAACCAAATCCAAAATGCTTCCCAACTACACCTTCATCGGTCTGCGCCCCTATGAGCGCCTGTTCCAGATGGACCGTTGGGAAGTCGCCTTCAACAATCTGTTTGTCTTCGGATTTGTGTTCATTGTGGTCGCAATCGCCATAGGTTGTTTGCTGGCCATTCTGCTTGATCAGAAAATTCGCGCAGAAGGGGCCATTCGAACAGTATATCTTTATCCAATGGCCATCTCCTTCATCATTACCGGCACCGCCTGGAAATGGATCATGAATCCATCGCTGGGACTGGAATCCGTTATTCGTTCCTGGGGTTGGGAGAGTTTTTCCTTCGGCTGGACCGTCAGCCAGGACCTTGCCGTCTATGCATTGGTCATGGCTGCTGTATGGCAATCAGCCGGCTTCGTCATGGCCTTGTTTCTGTCCGCACTTCGCAGTGTAGATCAGGACATCATCAAAGCCGCCAGTCTGGATGGTGCATCACCTGCAAAGATTTATCTGCGCATCATTCTGCCCTCCATGCGTCCGGTCTTCATGAGTGCAGTTGTAATCCTCTCTCATCTGGCCATCAAGAGCTTCGATCTGGTAGTGGCACTCACAGGCGGTGGACCAGGCTATTCATCCACTCTGCCAGCCAACTTTATGTATGAGATGACATTTCGACGCAATGAGATCGGCGTCGGTGCGGCCTCGGCCATGATCATGCTGGCAACCGTTGCCGCAATCATGGTGCCTTATCTCTATTCCGAACTGAGAGGGCAGAAAAATGGCTAATATTGATATGATAACCCAGGCCCCAACGCCCTCCAGATGGGTCGGACGCCTGCTGATCTGGTCTTTGTTGATCCTGTTCGCTATATGGTTCCTGTTACCTGCCTATGTGGTCGTCGGCACGTCCCTGAAGGATCTGGAAGAAATCCGTGGTGGCTCATTGTTGGCTCTTCCACACGAATTGAACTTCTCTGCCTGGAAATTTGCCTGGAGTGAAGCTTGCATCGGGGTGCAATGCACCGGCTTGAAGCCGTATTTCTGGAACTCGGTCTCCATGGCTCTGCCATCTGTCTTTCTATCCACTTTGCTGGGTGCGATGACAGGTTATGCCCTGACCAAATGGAAATTCAAGGGCGCTAATATTGTCTTTGCATTGATCCTGTTTGGCTGCTTTGTACCCTTTCAAGTGGTCATCTTGCCAATGGCGCAGACTTTGGGTCTGATCGGCATCACCAACACCGTCTATGGTCTGATCCTGGTTCATACGGTTTATGGCCTTGCCTTCACCACCCTGTTTTTCCGCAATTATTATGTGACGATCCCTGATGAGTTGGTGAAGGCAGCAACCATCGATGGTGCTGGATTTTTCACCATCTTCATCCGTATCATCCTGCCACTGTCACCCCCCATCATCGTGGTTTCGGTCATCTGGCAGTTTACACAAATCTGGAACGACTTCCTGTTTGGCGCCAGCTTCACCACTGGTGGCGCTCAGCCAATCATGGTTGCGATGAACAATCTGGTGAACACCACCACAGGGGTGAAGCAATATAACGTGGACATGGCAGCAGCCTTGATCACCGCAGCCCCAACCTTATTGGTTTACATCATTGCTGGTCGGTATTTCGTTCGTGGCCTGACCGCAGGCTCAGTCAAAGGATAAGGAGAGAGATATGGCATCCTTAACAATCAAAAATGCGGTCAAACGCTATGGTACTGTCGAAGTCCTCAAAGATGTATCCATTGACCTGCAAGATGGAGAATTTCTGGTACTGCTCGGCGCCTCAGGCTGCGGCAAATCCACCCTGCTCAACATGATTGCAGGTCTGGAAAGCGTGACCGGTGGTGAGATCATGATCGGTGACCGTGTCATAAATGATGTGCATCCCAAGGATCGTGATATCGCCATGGTATTCCAGTCCTATGCACTCTATCCCAACATGACTGTGGCCAAGAATATTGCCTTTGGTCTGGAGATGCGCGGGATTCAGAAAGCCGAACGCCAGAAAGCAGTCGAAGGCGTTGCCGAAATGCTGCAAATCAGCCATTTGTTGGATCGTAAGCCAGCTCAATTGTCAGGTGGTCAGCGCCAGCGTGTGGCGATGGGGCGTGCTCTGGTGCGTCGCCCTGAGGTCTTCCTGTTTGATGAACCGCTCTCCAATCTGGACGCAAAACTACGTCTGGAGATGCGCACCGAAATCAAACGCCTGCACAAGGAACTCAGCGCCACCATGGTCTATGTCACTCATGACCAGATCGAGGCGCTGACGCTGGCAGATCGCATTGCCATCCTCAAAGATGGCTCCGTTCAGCAATTGGCGTCGCCTACCGAGATCTACAACAAGCCGGCCAACATCTTTGTGGCTGGTTTGGTTGGCTCACCTCCGATGAATTTCATTCCAGCCACACTGGTTGAGAAAGACGGTATCACACATGCCCGATTGTCTCTGAACAAGGATACAGACAATGATGTCATCGATCTGTCGCTCGCCAACAATGATGCCGATATCACGGAATATGGCGGTAAGGAAGTCGTCCTTGGACTGCGTCCCGAAATGATCACTTATGTCAATGGAGCAGACGTCAACGGACAACAAACAATCCTGAGCAATGTCGATGTGGTAGAACCGACCGGCGCTGATACCCTTTGCTTCCTGAAATGGGGCAAACACGATGTCATGGCACGCGTTAGTTCCGCCATTGATGTGGGAAGCGGCGATCAGCTTGCTTTCAGCATCGATATGAGCCGCGCAAGCTTGTTTGATCCGCAAACGGAAGAGCGGATTTAACCAAGCTCAAAGTTGCCAGATCTGTTCCCCAAACAGATCCTTGTCAGAGCCGAACAGAAAGTCTGTTCAGCTCTGACATCGCACTTTTTGACTGGATGGCCCCTTGAGACCTGCTAGCAGGTGCGCCAATCCTAAACTTGGGTCAAAATAGCCTGATCCAGATGCCGGTTTACGTTGTTAAACCGGCATTTTTTCGATAAAAATGGCCAACTCTCTTCCTCTTCAAAACAGATGAGAAATGAACGATATGAGCAACTCCGGCACCTCTTGGAACCTGATTGGTGATATTGGCGGCACAAACATGCGCCTTGCCAAAGTTGAACAGGCAACAATCACCGATCAGAAGCGCTATCCAACAACGGGAGATATGCATATCGAAGAGGCGATCTCAGACTTTGTTGCCAGATCCGGTTCATCACCCGCTCATGCCGGTGTTGCTGCCGCTGGGGTCATTGCAGACGGTGCAGTAAAGCTCACCAATGCAGGGAAAATCTTTTCCGAACAACAGATTCTAAAAGCATCTGGCTCACAAACAGCTCGTATCATCAATGATTTTGAAGCTGCTGCCTGGTCGTTGGTAACAGCTCATCCGAATGATCTTATCGCCTTGCAGGGAGATTTGCCGTCAATTCCTGAAAGCAATCCAGCCCCTACAGGCACCAGACTCATTGTGGGTCCAGGCACTGGATTGGGTGTCGGATCTCAAATCTGGGCGGGCAATCGCCCTCATGTGCTCCAGGGAGAAGGAGGGCATATCCGTATCGCCCCGGAAAATCACGATGATATCGAGCTTTTCAAAAGGCTGGCTGATCTTTGGCCAGAAGTACAAATGGGATCCGGATTGGCGCTGGAAGCAGAAGCCATTGTCAGTGGTACCGGTATTCCGGTTGTGATGCGAGCGCTGGAAGAGTTGCATGGCAAACCTATCTCAGGCACGAAAGCTGCGGAAATTTTTGCCAATGCAAAGGAAAATTCATCATCCCTCGCTGCTATCGTTATTGATCGTTTCTGCCACTATCTTGGTGCTGTTTCCGGGGATCTTGCACTTGCTCTTACAGCTGAAGGCGGTATTTTTCTATCTGGTGGCGTCCTGCAAGCCAATGACTGGATCTTCGAAAAACCGACTTTCATGAAGGCTTTCAATGAAGGTGGCCGCCATACAAAATTCCGCAAGGAATTTCCCGTTTATCTGTATCGGAACAAGAATTTTGGTTTGCTCGGTACCATCAATGCCCTCGAATTTTGCAGATAAACGTTTCCACCAGCCATTCTAGGACGCAGACTCTTTTATGAGGCTACGTCCTAGGCAACCCCTACCCCATTTTTCTGGTGTTCCAGGTTGGTTCTCATGAGCGCCATCAGCATCGGCCCGACCGAGAAGTCATGATCCAGGGCCTTTTCGGTCAAGACGCGCAAATATCCGCCCGGCGAGACGATTTTATCCGATCGCTCCAACATACAGGCAATGACAATGGCCACTTGCTCTTGCCCCATGGCTTCGATCGCGGCTTCATAGGCGTGCGGACTGATGCCAAACATGGTGCGGATCGTATCTGTGGTCTGGATCAGATCCACCCAATGTCGAATTTGTCCTCCAGTCGAGTAGATGGACACCTGAGGACAGGCTTGAAGCACCATCCCCAATGGATAAGATCTCACCTTGGGCTTCATTCGATCTTGGTTGACCTCGGATTTACCCTCGACTTCCTTTTTGGAAGCCGGTTCAGATTCAAAATAGATATTTGGTTTTGAATTATGATAGTGGCGCTCACTTTGAGACTCATTGGCGCTTGATTGTTCTGAATTTAAATGATTTTCCAGTGACTTATTCACAAGGTCACGAAGAGCTTCAAATTCCTTCAGCAAAGGCTTCAATTCAAGAATATCCGCTTTGCGTGGAATCCGAACCACCAGATCGCGAAATTGGTCATGCAGCTCACCCCAGGATGCCCCCTGCCCGAGCTCCAAGCCTTCTTCCAGGGCCATTTCGATCATCTTGGCAATATCGCGGCGCACAAGGGTCAATTGCTCTCGTGTGGTCTTCAGGGCCGCTTTCTCAGCACGAATATGATAAACCATATTGGCAAACTCGGTCGCACGCGCCAGCAAGGGCTGCAGGGAAAAGCCAAAAGTAGCGTCTTCCTGACCGTAAGAGCCTTTGCGCTGATAGCGTTTGCCATTGGGACTGTCATGGCGAATGATCAGGCCTTGCTTTATCAATGCTGCCAGATGCCGACGTAAGGTGGCCGAAGCCATTCCGTTGGAGCGCAGGGAAAGCTGCTTGTTGGATGGAAAGACAATCATGCCCTGATCTTCCACCAGCTCCTTGCCAGGATAGAAGGTCAATAGAGCGTTCAAAACCGTCAGGCTCCGATCGGAAACCCCGACCAGAATCCGCGCTTCACAAATCAGGCGGAAGAGATCCCATTTGTCCAATGGCTCGGAATGGTCCTGGTTTGCGGCCTTTTCAGCCACATCTATTTGTCTTGCCGCCATGGCAAGTGTCATCGATCGCCCACCGAAAGGCGTCGAGATATGCGTCACAGTCATTTTTTCACCTTTCAAAAGGCAAAAGAAATCTGTTCACCGAATCGGTGCGAAAAATACTTGACTATGATTCGCGGAAATGGGATTCTCTGATTGCTACATCTATGAGAGGTTCTCGTTTCCGTTGACTCGGTTCGGGAGCCTTTTTCTTTTGCTACTTCCGCTTTTCGTCCTTTTCCAATTCTTGACGATATTCCTCGTAAAGTCGCTCCAGATGAGCAGTGATGAAATTGCCAAAACCCTTGGCATCCTCTTTCTTGAGGGTCAGATTGAAGCTCTTGGCACTTGCTTTATAGCTCGCGCTGACCTTCTCATCCTTGGCTGACCAGCCTGGCAATTGCTTCTTAGCAACATTGCTCATCCGTCCCTTGGGGCCAAGTGCGGACTTCGCAACCTTGTTCTTGTCCTTACCAAGCTTGGCAAACAGCATCTCGAATTGCTCACGCACCTCCGCTTGCATGAAGGCTTCATCCTCCAGCAATCCAAGCGCTACATCGCGCTGTTTCGGATTGGTTACAAGGCGCTTCAAGTCTTCCCAGCGATCCCGACCAATGCCACGTGCGGAGCCAAGTGCATCCAACAATTCGGATGGAATGATATCGGTGATGGACTGCATGCGAGAAAGCAGCGTAGCATCGATGGTCAGCGCTGCCTGAATAACGTCCTTGCTTTGCTCCATATCGCTAAGCTTGCGAGCAAAAAGGGCTTTCTCGATGAAAGTCAGATCGGAACGAGCTGTGTTTTCCTGGCCTTGGGTAATGATATGGGCAATATCATTCAGACTTTTCACCACAGCCCGAACTTCAATCTCCAGCTCTTTTGCAGCGCGCGCCCGGCGATGACCATAAACCACCATATAACGACCTTCATCATCAGGATGAGGACGTACCAGAATAGGCGTGGACTGGCCGTGTTCGGCAATAGCCTGCTTCAGTTCTTCAAAGGCCTGCGGATCAGTTTCCAAACGGTCAGCAATGAAGGAAGCATCAATCAGATCCGGGTTCAGGGAAACAATAGCCTCCCCTTCCATCATCTTCTTGCTGTTCTCGGCCATCTCCTCAATGGTGGATACCATTGAGCGAGATGCACCACGTTTCACATATTTGGCGCGTTTCGGGTTCACTCCCTGATCGGTTGCGCCGCCGGTGATGGAAGCCAAAAGGTTCTTACGAGCCATCAATGCACCTCCTTCAGAATCAACCTACTGAGATCATTTGAGAAAAACGGGATTTGTACGGCTGTCAAAGTCATCAGACGTCCCTTCCCCATGCACGATGGATCAAATCGGTAATTTCACCATTGACCGCATTCAGTGACCCGATTGCGCGATCATAGGTCTGACGGTTGAATTGAGAGCGATCAATTTCATAGAGGGTTTGCTTGGTAATACCAGCGTCGGAAATCGCAGTGGATTTCAGCATATGGTTTTGGAGCATCTGATTGGGAAACAGCGCCTGCATGAAGCCAACCATCTGGGCCTGTGGCCCATCGGTCGGCTCATAGCGGGTGACCACATAGCGGAACCAATTCAGATTGATACCTGCCCCTGCACTATTCATACTCTCCAGAATGCCGCCCAGCATCAAGAGGAACTGGCTCATGGACATGATGTCCAGCATCTGTGGGTGAACGGTGATCAAAACCGAAGTTGATGCCGTCAAAGCTGTCAGAGTCAAATAGCCAAGCTGAGGCGGGCAATCAATCAGAACGATGTCATATTGATCTTCGACATCAGCCAGGACTTCGGTGATGCGCGTAAAGAACAAACGCCCTTCATTACTGTCCTTGCTGGCAGCTGCCAAAGGCGTGTCATACTCATATTCCTGCAGCTCCAGATTAGCAGGAACAATATCAAGACCCGGAAAATTGGTCGGACGAATGACGCTGGTAATCGACTGACGATCTTCATCATAGCGCAAGGCCTCATAGAGCGAACCTGTTTGGTCCAGCTCTGGCTGAATACCATAGAGCGCGGTCAGAGATGCCTGAGGATCGAGATCAATTGCCAAAACGCGATGCCCCGTCAAAGCCAGATGCTGTGCCAGATGCGACGTCGTCGTGGTCTTGCCTGATCCACCTTTGAAGTTCACGACCGAGATAACCTGAAGATCTTCACCTTCGGAACGGTGAGGTAGATATGGCTTCTTGCCCGGGCGGCCATTCTTATCGAGATACCGGCGCAGCTCCAGCATTTGTTCGGCCGTGTAGGACCGGCGACCGCTGGCTGATGTGGTTGGAACTGGCCCCTTGCCTTCCAAATGCAATTTCTTGATATTGGACTGGGTCACACCAAGATAACTGGCAACTTCGGCAAGTGAGAATTGGCGCAGCCCTTTCGTCGCGTTGGGTGGGAATTGCTCCACACGCAACATATGCAATTTGTCCGAGATCAGCTCGCCTTGCTGTAAGATGATCTGATCGAAACCGACAGGGCTGTTCATCTGAGCTACCGTCACCAAGTTAGCATTTTTAAAAATATCGCTTTTAATCGCGAATAGGCA
Source organism: Cohaesibacter gelatinilyticus (assembly GCF_900215605.1). Classification (NCBI taxonomy): domain Bacteria; kingdom Pseudomonadati; phylum Pseudomonadota; class Alphaproteobacteria; order Hyphomicrobiales; family Cohaesibacteraceae; genus Cohaesibacter; species Cohaesibacter gelatinilyticus. Next base: position 103,073 of record NZ_OBEL01000008.1, read on the forward strand.
TCTTAAGTGTGAACAATCGGATGATTCCCCGATTCTGGCAAGAGATTTTTCGTTAATGAAAGGTTAATACCCCCGGCTGCCGGGCGTGCATCTGACCGCAAAGAAGATCCGTACAGAATTTTATGGTTAACCGGGCATTAAATCAAAAAGCCATGACAGAGCTGGAAATTTGATCTAAAAATCAAACTATCTAGTTGATTTACATATTAGAAATACAGATTTGTACGGCTGTCAATTTCACTATGCGGTTTTGCTTGCAGCAATCGCACGCGCGGCACTGATCATAGCTTGTCCCAGTGCCAATCCGCCATCATTGGCAGGAAACAGACGAGGAATAAGCACTTCCAAGTCACTTTTACGCAGCCGAGCAGCGACACCTTCGCAGAGAATCACATTCTGAAGGACACCACCGGTCAGAGCTATTTTCTTCACCGAATGGCTTTGAGCGAGTTCAGTTGCCAGATCAGCAATCACAACAATCAAGGTTTGATGGAATCTGGCAGCAATGAGATCTCTGTCTTTGCCCGATCTCAGATCTTCCAAAATACCACGCCAAAGAGGACGCCACGTCAGAACCAAAGGCTCCTTGCTTTGCTCCTCACATGAGCGTTGAAGCTCCTTCTCATAAGGCTCGATTTGTGTCTCGCTATATCGCACGAACGCCTCTTCTGCATGGGCTTGAAGCAGCATCGCCGCCTCCCCTTCATAACGCACCTGATCGCGGCACATATCGAGACAGGCTGCAACCGCATCAAAAAGCCGCCCCGCAGAAGAAGCTTTGGGTGCATTCAGACCGCGTTCGATCATGGCGTTCATTTGTGTCAAAGGCTTCTTGCCGAGCCAGCGAATGATTTCCAGATCAGCATAGTCCGCAGAGATTTGTTCCCAACCGCCCAACTCTCGCAATTGCGCAAAGCAATTGCGCCACGGCTCATAAGAGGCCTTGCCGCCACCTGGCATGGCGACAGATGCAAAATGGGCCAGTCGCTCATAGCCCTGATAGGTACCGAGCAAAAACTCTCCGCCCCAAAGTTCGCCTTCTTCAGATGATCCCAAACCATCCAGCACGACACCAAGAACAGGCCCGTGATCCAACGGCAAAGCATATTCGGCCATACAAGCCGCCAGATGAGCATGGTGATGCTGGATAGCATCTATCAGGCAATCTTGTTCGACCGCCAGAGTTTCACCCAAACGCGTAGAAAAGTAGCCCTGATGACAATCCAGAGCGATGCGCTGAGGCTCAAAGTTTCGAACAGAGGCATAAAGATCCAAAGCCCTGCGATAGTCCTTTTGCTGCTTGGGATTTTCCATATCGCCAATGTGATGGGAGAGGGTCAATTGACCATGTTCCAGCAAGCAAAAGGTATTCTTGACTTCTCCACCAATGGCGAGAATGTCGGGAGCTGTTTCAAATCCCGCAGGCAAAGGCAGCGGCTCTGGCGCAAATCCGCGCGCTCGGCGCAGAACCGCCGCACGATCATCCACCAGATGAAGGACGGAATCATCCAGCCGATTGATGATGGCGCGATCATGCATGAGGAAAGCGTCCGCAATTGAGGACAGGCGTTGCAACGCTTCCTCATTGTCAATCACCTGTGGCTCAGAAGAGAGATTACCAGACGTCATCACCAAGGGATGATCCAACTCCTGCATCAGCAAGCTATGAAGTGGGCTGTAAGGCAGCATGAAACCCAAACGGCGCTGTCCCGGTGCAATAGCAGATGCCAGTTCCGCCGCATTTTCTTTTTGCTCCAAAAGCACAATGGGCGCAGCGCGATCAAGCAAGAGGTTTTCTGCAATTTCTCCCACTTTACAAAAGCTCCGGACCATATCCAGATCCCGCGCCATAAGGGCCAGCGGTTTGCCATAGCGCAGCTTTCGAGCGCGTAGCTCGGCGACAGCATCTTCATTGGAAGCATCAACCGCCAGATGAAACCCACCAATGCCTTTGATTGCGACGATCCTGCCTTGCTTTAAAAGCGACGCGCAGCGCTGGATCGCATCTTGCTCATCATCCAACATGATCGGTGTCCCATCCGCCCAAATCAGCGATAATTGCGGGCCACAGTCGGGACAGGCATTGGGCTGGGCGTGAAAACGGCGATCCGCCGGATCATCATATTCCGCCTGACAATACGCGCACATCTCGAACTCTGCCATCGAAGTATAGGCACGATCATAGGGAAGCTGCTTGATGATTGAGAGGCGGGGGCCGCAATGGGTGCAATTGGTGAAGGGATAGCGATAGCGTCGATTGGGAGGATCTTCGATGTCAGCAAGGCAATCCGGGCAGGTGGCAGCATCGGGAACAATGCCGGTGGCAATATCAGTCTCGGCGCTGGCTGCAATGGAAAAGTCGTCGAAAGAGACTAGCTCATCGAGTGGTTGGCATTCAATGGTATCTATGCGAGCAAGGGGAGGGCAAGCGTTCCGCAAATTCTGGACAAACGCGGCCAACTCATTTTGATCAGCCGCAAGACGGATCAAGACTCCTTCGCCATCATTGCGCACATCACCCTTAAGTTTCAAAGCCTTGGCCACTTGCCAAACCGTGGGACGAAAACCAACCCCTTGCACCAATCCGCGCACGCGAATGGAGTGACATGAGCCATGAGACAAGGGATCAGGCATGGTCAATGCACCGTGCAGACCATGCAGGGATCGTAAGAGCGCACGATATGCTGAACAGAAACCGGATCAACCTCGCCTTCGCGCAATCCAGCCCCTACAAGCGCCTGTTCCAGCGGGCCAGGCAGGCCTTGCCCATCGCGCGGTGAGAAATTCCATGTGGTCGGTGCGATGATCTGATAATTCTCGATCACACCATTTTTCACGCTCAGCCAATGGCCAAGCGAGCCGCGTGCGGCTTCCACCAGACCAACGGACTGGCCATCGGGCAATCCTTTACCGTGATGACGGAAAGGCTCACCAAGATCCAAGCTCTCAGACCATGCCTGCATATGCGGAACCAGAATAGCGACCTCCAGCAACCGGGCCAGAACACGATTTTCGACATTGCCGCCAGAACGCGCAACACAATCGCGAATGAGCGGATGTCCATCTATCAGTTGTCGTGACAAAGCCCCGGTTTCCATCGTCTGACCATTCAGGCGAGGGGCCTTGCACCAACTATAGCCATCCTGCATGCCAGGATCGGGAATGGTCTGGCCATCGGACGGATGACGCGGTTCATCGCTGACCATCCAGGCATGGCTGACATCTTCAGCAATGGCGGCGCTATCCAATGGCAAGGCTTGTTCATCCATCACAATGCCTTGTGCGAAAAGGGGTGTTTGCTCTTCACCTTGCGGATAAACGCCATAGCTCATGAAGCGATCACAGGAACGGCCAGCCTTGGCCAGATCCAGAGTTCTTGAGATAGCAAGAAAACGAGAAAAATCGCTATGATCCGGGCCTTTAGCAGCTAACCACGCTTCAAGCGCCTCATAGCTGGAAAGAGAGGAGATTTCCTCCAGATCGGCACCAAAGAGATGGCGTTCCAGAAAGCGACGGAAAGTGAAAAGAATACTTTTCAGCCTTGCTTGCTCATTGGCCTGAATGGACCGCGTGGTGCCGCCTGGCTGAATGGCAAGCGTATGGGGCCATTTGCCTGCCAAGATACCCGTGATGTGCAACAGCTCGGCCCGTGCTGGCAAAAAATCCTGCGTGGCTTCGCCTTTGATCGCCTGAAAGCGCTTCGCAATGCCCGCATACCAAGGCTCAGAGCCATAGGTCTCACGGGTAAAATCCGGCATGAAAAACAGATAGAAATGGGTCAGATGATCGGCGATATTCTCTGTCGCCAAAATCATGTTGCTGGCACGCTGACCATTCAGCGGTGTAGAAACACCCTCAAGTCCAGCCAGCGCATAAGCTGCCGCCGTTGACTGGCTCACCGAACAGATGCCGCAAATGCGTGGCGCATAGACCAAAGCGTCTTGCGGATCCTTTCCCTTCAAGATCCTCTCAAACCCACGATAAAGCGGCGAAACCACACGCGCTTCCTCAACCCGTCCCTCTTGCATATCCAGTTTGACTTCCAGATCACCTTCGACGCGATTGAAAGGACCGATGATCAGGCGGCTCATGAGCGATCCTTTCGTCTTGCAATGCCAAAGAGCGGGGCAGGGGAAGAAGGTTTCTTGTCAGGCTTGGAACCTTCGCCAACCGGCACACGATTATGGGTAAAGATCACCCGCTCCGCGGTCGCATTCTCGCTCAAACGCTTGGGTGTTGCTGCCTTTGACAGAGATGCCAGCGCCACGAACCATGCTTTTGGCATATCGGTAGGGAGGCCAACGGGGATGCCTGCAATCTTTGGTGTCTCGGCAAAAGAGTGGCCCGGCTCTTCGAAACCCGGTTCAGTGCAGGCAATGCAGGGATAGCCACCAGTGATGCAAGAGCCCGATCCATTCCAGGGACGGGAATTGCAGTCGCCTGCCGCCTGCGTGCCTTTACAGCCAAGATTTTCCATCATGCAGCCAAGATCGGCCAAACGCTCGGCACTGGCTTTATATTCATAAAATTCATTGCGCGAGCAGCCATGATGGACCAGCGATCCCGCCATGGACAAGGGCCGGCCAAAGGCATCCAGATCCTGCGCTTTCATCTGATCGGAGCTGAGATGGGCTAGCGTCTCGGTCACCCAGTCCGGATGAATGGGACAGCCAGGAATGTTGATTACCGGCAGCTCCAGATCCGAGCGATAATCACCACCCAGCAATCCCCCCGGCTTGTTGCCGTCAAAGGAAAGGCCGGTTGCCTCTACCTCATTCTCGCCTGCGGCCGTGATGCCGCCATAGGCCGCACAAGAGCCGATCGCCACCACTTGAGACGCATGAATTGCAAGTTCGGAGATGATATCGCGCATGGGCTTGCCGCCAGTGCCCGCCATCAAATGATAGGCGCCGGTGCCATCTGGCCCATTGATAACTGAGCCTTCCAGACAAAGAATATCCAGCTTCTGTTGACCAGACCGGATAGCCTCAATCAGATCAAGAACTTGCTGGCCGGTTTCCAATGATAGGGAAGGGTGCCAAAGCAGCTCGATATTGGCCGCTTCAAAGCTCGATAGCAGATCCGGGGCTTCCGCCCCAAAGAGCGAAAGAGAACAGCCACCGCAGCCGCCCGATTGCAGCCACAGCAGAGTTTTGGTCGATTTGGAAGACCGATCAGTCATCACTGCCCTCCTGCTCTTTTGATGCTGAAGAGGGTTTAGGCTTGATCGGCAAAGTCAGGGTGAAACAGGCGCCACCATCTTCGTGATTGCTTCCTGCGAGAGAACCGCCCATTTCTTCGGCCAGATTGTAACTTACATAAAGACCAAGCCCGGTGCCCTGTCCGATCGGGCGGGTGGTATAGAAAGGCTCGAAAATACGAGCCAGATCGCCTTCCGATATGCCATGCCCATTGTCACGAACGGACAAGGCTATCTGATCCTTCTCATCACCTACGCCTGCACACGCGATATGCAGACTGGATTGAATGGCATTGGCAGATCCCTCACCGTCCATCGCGTCGATGGCATTTTGCACCAGATTGACAAGGATTTGATGCACATAGCCTTTTTTGGCCGAAAGGCACAATGTCCCGTCGCATTCAATCACCAGATCAGGGTTGACCTTGGCACCGCGAAACACCCAATTGGTGGCGGTTTCAATCACACCACGCAGCGCAAATTCCTCTGGTGCTTCCTTTTGTGAGGATGAGAAGCGACGGAGTTCCTGCACAATATCGCTGACCCGCTCTGCCCCTTCCAACGTACCTTCGCATAGCGGCAGAATGTCGTCCATGATGCGCTTGATGCCGAGCTTGCGGCGCAATTCGGCCAGCTCCGCATTCTGGCTCTTGGCTTCCACTTCGTGCAAATAGCGAGTGATGCGCTCGCCATAAGTCTTCAGCGCATGCATGTTGCCAAAGACAAAGCTGATGGGATTGTTCAACTCATGGGCAACGCCTGCCACCAAACGACCAAGCGCCGCCATTTTTTCCGAGAAAACAAGCTGTTGCTGAGCTTCACGCAACGTGTGATGGGCTTCATCCAGCTCGCGATAGGCTTTTTGCAGCTCACCCAATGGCCGCCCGATCAGTACCAATCCAACCATATTGCCTTGATGGTCAAAGCGTGGGGAGCAATTGATGGACAGCGGCACGGCGTTGCCTTGGCAATCCACCACCGCCACCTCGCAGTCGGAAATAGGCGAGGAACTCGACAAGCGTTCCGCCATTTGGCTCAATAGATCACTATTCTCGGAAGAGAGGATATTACCAAGAGATTGCCCCAACAGACTATGCTCGGCAAAACCGGTCAATTCCTCCAGGGCTGCATTGGTTTGCTGGATGCGGCCATGACGATCACAAACAATCAGCACATCGGTCATGGAGGACAGCACGCTGGAAATGAAGAACTGCGCTTCTTCCAACGCGGCATTCTTTTCTTCCAGCTCGGTCTGGCTTTCCACCAGCTCCGCATAGACGCTATCCATTTTCTGGATCACATCAATCCAAGTCGCCTCATCAGCATCAGGCATGGCAAAACTTCCATCCTCTCCCAATTGTGCGCCTCCCAGCTGGGTTTGAAGAGGCGAGGAAGTGGAAAGCGGAGTGACATCAGAGTTGGACCCGTCCTTGCCGGGATGATGTGCCATTGCCTTATCTTGATCCTTGGTCCTGATTTACGAACTTAGCCCTTGTCTTGTGCCGAGCTCAGTTTGGTCGTTTGTCTGACGCTCTTGGCAGATTTGGATGTCTGCTGATCTACAAGTTCACCGTCATCATCATCCTGACCGTTTACGTCCAATTGTTCAACCTTTTCCAGACCATAGCGTTCCAGCTTGCCGCGCAAGCCGACACGAGAGAGGCCCAACTCCTTGGCGGCTTTGGATTTGTTCCAGCGATGGCGGATCATGGTTTCATGCAGAACCCGCGCTTCCAGCTGTTCAATCCGGTCTTTCAGCGAGCCATTGAATTCGGACAGGATGGCCATTTCATCCTTGTCCTCTTCTGGTGCTGCATGCACCACGCGAGGAGATAGCAATTCCGAGCCAAGAAGGGCGTTATCTGGTGCCATCACCAGCATGCGCTGGATCTCGTTCTGCATTTCTCGTACGTTGCCCGGCCATTGATAGCGGCGCATGCAATCGACCGCTTCCGGCGTGAAACCCTTGGCGTCCTTGCCAAGCTCTTTCACGGCTTGCCTCAGCAAATGATCAGCCAGGGCCGGAACGTCGCCAGCACGTTCACGCAGTGGCGGCATGGTCACCACAATGCCAGCCATTCGAAAATAAAGGTCCTTTCGGAAGCGCTCCATGCGCACTTCCTCATCCATATCGCGGTTGGTGGCAGCGATCACGCGCACATCCACCTTGCGGGTCTTGTTCGAGCCAACGGGGCGAATTTCGCCTTCCTGCAAGACGCGCAGCAATTTCACCTGAAAACTCGGTGTGACTTCGCCGATTTCATCAAGGAAGATGGTACCACCATCGGCCCGTTCAAACAGACCGATATGATCTTCCACCGCACCGGTAAAGGCTCCACGCTTATGGCCAAACAGCTCGCTTTCCAGCAATTCGTCAGACAGCGCGCCGCAATTCTCGACCACGAACGGTTTGTTCCAGCGCAGGGAATTATAATGCAGCGATCGGGCGGCCAATTCCTTGCCGGTGCCAGACTCGCCCATGATCAGGACGGGCAGATCAAAGGCCGCTATCTGACGCAAGGTCTGGCAAACCCCATTCATCGGGCTTTGCTTGGCGCGAATGATACCGTCTTCATCATTATAGCGGTCTTTGAGGCGTGCCCGGCGGCTCTCAATGGTGCTTTCCGCTGTCTTGTCCAACATCCGCAGCTCAATGGCCAACAACTCATTCTGGCGCTGAAGCTCGAACATTTTCGATGCATTTTTAAGCACTTGCATCAATTCGTCCGGCCGCCAAGGCTTGGTGATATATTGATAGATCCCGGCTTCATTCAGCCCGGTAATGATATCACCTGCGTCGGTATAGCCGGAAATGATGATCCGGATCACCTCTGGCCAGCGCTCTCGAACACGGGTCAGGAATTGCACGCCGGTCTCTTCCGGCATGCGCTGATCACAAAGGATGATCTGCACCCATTCCTGTTCCAGAATCTTTTCAGCTTCAGCGGCACTGGTGGCGGTGCGCACATCGAAATCAGCAAAGAGATTGCGCTCCAGCGATTCCAGAGAGCGGACTTCATCGTCAACAATCAAAATGGTTGGAAGACTTTCACTCATCAGGTTCCATATCCCTTATGTGTTGAACGATGGGCCGCACCAGATTGATAGCGCTTGTCCCGATGGCGCGCCAGAGTGATTGGCGTGCGCGATTTGGCTATGTTATGGACAAAATTATAGCGAGCAACATGATAAGAGGGGTCAAAGCCAAAGAAATTGCCCCGCATACGCGTCAATTCTTCCTCACGATAGGTGCTGAGCGGCTTGATCGCTTCATCTTCGCGGCGCTGTTTGATCTTCTTGTCAATCAGATTGGACCAAACATTCGCCTCACAAAGCTGCATGACCTGCTCATCCACTTCGCTGGCAAAAAACGCGCGATTGTTACTGAGCACCTTGTCAGCCAATCCAAGCATCGCAGCTTCATCCGCGCCCATGGGCAGACGTTGCTCGGCTATACGATTGGCATTCTCTTCGCCAGCATAGCGAGGCAGCAGATAGGTCCAAAATTCAGAACCATAGAGATTGCCCATATCCTTGTAATGAGGATTGAGGATCACGCCATCACGCAACCAGACCTGATCACAGGCACGCGCCAAAAACACTCCACCAGCCCCGGCATTGCCATGCATGACTGCAACGGTCAGATGACTTTCGGTGCGAATGATGGCCTCGGCCAGATCATCAATGGCATTGATGTTCCGCCAGCTCTCATTCGCAGCATCATTTGATGCCTCGATCACATTGAGATGCATGCCATTGGACCAGAAATCCGGCCCGCCATGCAGTACAATCACCTTGCTGTCCTGTTGGGCAGCCTCCCGATAAGCTGCCAACAGATCTTCGCATTCGCTGGTCGACATGGCACCATTGTAAAACGGGAAATGCAGATGGGTGACATCTCCGATCCGATGCGAACAAATCGTCGGATAACCGCCAACTTCGCTCAGCTCTTTGTCCAAATCCGCTTCCAGCACCAGTGCAGCTGGCAGTTTGAAGCCATGCTCACCGTGGGGATCGCGCATATGCCCAATCCAAAGCGCTCCATCCTTGGTCTTGCGGCAAAGTGCAAAACCGCTTTTGGCAATCACAGCCCCTGGTGCTGCATTCAATATCAGAAGCGCCTCATCTGAAACACGATGAGCATCATAGAGATAAAGCGAGCGACCAAAGAATCCATCTTGCGCACCGGGCACACCATCAGCTGAGCGGATCTTGCGCAGAATTGTTTCGCTGTCATCCTTTTTCCAATCGATCACCCGGTCTTTATGGCGAATGGCCGGCTGAAGGTTGCCAGTCACATCCTCGTCTTGTTTTGATAAACGGCGAGGGGAAGCCTCACCTGCCTCAATCCGCTTCAAAGCATCTTTGACGCTGGCAACCGCAATATCGCTGATCTCACTACGATAGAGGCTGGATTTTGGGCGCTCTGCCATGGCAAAGGAACGGCTTTCCCAAACAGGACCACCATCCATTTCCTCCTCAGCCTGCAAAAGTGTTGCACCCCAATGGCTCTCGCCTTTCAGGATGGCCCAATCGAGGGCGGAGGGCCCTTTGTCCCCCAACGGTCCGGGATGCAGGATCAGGCAGCGGGTGTTTTCCCAGATATCGCGCGGAATGGCGCGTTTTAGATAAGGAGCCAGAACCAGATCAGGTTGAAACAGCTTGATGGCCTCGCGTGTATTGTCATCATGGATATCAAATTCGATGCTCACCTCATGGCCAAGCGCTTCCAGCTCCACAAACAAACGCTGGGAGAGCGCATTGAAACCATGAATGAACAACAGAATTCTCATAATCCTGATCCAGTTCCCTTAAGATAGAGCTTGCAGGCCTTCCAGCACGGCCGGGCCGGTTTCCATCATCACCGCTACGCCAATGTAAATGGCAAGACAGGCAGACGCAGCTTGAATGGCAACAAAAAAGCGGCCCACCAGCTTTTCGCTGCGCCCCTTGCTGCCCAAATTGAGCGGCCAGGAAATGGCGTAGGTTAGCAAGCCCATGCCAGCAACCGATCCAAGGCCAAAAACAAGCACATACAGCATTGCAGCCATGGCATCTTGTGTGGCAGCGGCGACAATCACCAAAAGAGCGGCGGAGCCTGCAAGACCATGCACCAAGCCGATGCTATAAGCTTTCAGCGAAAAGCCGCTTTTATGCTCGTGGGTATGGGCTGAGGGAGCCGAATGATCCTTGGATCCTTCATGCGCATGGCTGTGGGCATGAAGATGAGCCTTGCCATCACCATGATCATGCACATGGAAATGTACCTTTGAGCGCCGAAGCTTCATTGCTACCTGAATACCAAGACCCACCAGCATGATGCCAACGAAGAATTCCAGGCTGGACGCCAGAAAGTCACTGAGCACAAAACCAAAGACAATCACGACAGCGCTGAGCAGGAAGAGCGTGGTGGTATGGCCCAAGCCCCAGGAAGCGCCAAGAAAAGCCAATCTTTTGGAGCTTGGCTTGCCAGAGGTCGCCATGGCACCGACCGCCGCCAGATGGTCAGCTTCCAATGCGTGGCTCATACCAATCAAAAATCCCAGAAGCAGAAACGAAATCATCTTCCAACCTTGTCTTAAATCCAGGCACCTTAGGCTCAGGGCCTAGTCACCCGAATCTAAAGTTCGTCACATTGAGCCGTGAGCACCGAACGAACTTTAGATTCAAAAGGGTGACTAGCAAATATATGTTTCTAGTGTGGTTTTCGGAATTGAAATAGGCAAACGAACTTGCAGATAAATGATACCTATTTCAATTCCACCACACTAGCAAATGCGCGGCAATTGCTCACCGGCCAGCCAATCAACGATGCGCTGTCCGCCAAAGACGGTTTCCATGGTCACAAAGCTATGCTCATCTTCGACCACTTCGCCGATGATGGCAGCATCCTGCCCCTTTGGATGAGCGCGCATCACATTCAGCAGCTTTTCTGCCTGATCAGCAGGGCAAATGGCAATCAATTTGCCCTCATTGGCCACATAAAGCGGATCCAGTCCCAGCAATTCACATGCTGCATGCACTTCTGGTCGCACCGGAATGGCTTCTTCTTGCAGTCGCATACCGGTAGAGGATTGCTGCGCCAGCTCATTCAGGGTCGAGGCCACACCACCGCGCGTCGGGTCACGCATACAGCGAATTTCCGGAACTTCGCGCACCATATCGGCCACCAAGTCATGCAAAGGCTGGCTATCAGAAGCTATGCTCGTCTCAAATTCGAGATTTTCACGGCTCGACATGATGGCCACGCCATGATCGCCGATATAGCCGCTGACCAAAATCTTGTCGCCCGGTTGAACCTGATCACCTGACAATATCAGTCCATCGGGCACAATCCCAATGCCGGTGGTTGAGATGAAAACCCCATCGCCTTTGCCTTTTTCAACGACCTTGGTATCGCCAGTGACAATCGGAGTTCCGGTCTCCTCGGCTGCTTTCGCCATTGACGCAACAATCTTGTCGAGATCCGCCAATGGGAAACCTTCTTCCAAAATAAAGGAAGCCGAAAGATAGAGCGGCTTTGCGCCAGACATCACCACGTCATTGACTGTGCCATGAACGCTGAGCGATCCGATATCACCACCGGGAAAGAAGAGAGGCGAGACCACATGACCATCGGTGCTCATCACCATGCGGCCAGCAGGTACCGAGAAAGCTGCCTGATCATTGCCTTGCGCCAATAATTCATTGTCCAGATGACTGGCAAACAGCTCTTCAATCAATTGCGCCATGGCCCGTCCGCCAGAGCCATGGGTCATGTCCACGCGACCCTTTTTGATATTCAGCCGCATGGGAAAGCGTTTCGAGCCGGGTTTTCTTTGCAACATGGCTTTTCCTTTATGCGACCTGGTTTTGTGCCAACCGGAACCGGCCATAGCTCCAATAGGCGGCGCAGGAGCCCTCTGATGAAACCATGCAGGAGCCTTGCGGATTGTCCGGCGTACAGACCGTTCCGAACAATTTGCAATCCGTTGGTTTCTTGGCACCACGCAGAATGGCCGGGCATTCGCACGCTTTCACATCCTGCCCCTTGGATTTTGTAAGATCAAAGCGGCGCTCGGCATCAAAGGCGGCATAGCATTCACGAATTTGCAGAGCGCTGTAGGGCACATCACCAAGACCGCGCCATTCGAAGCTACGACGCAGCTCGAACACTTCCTGCACGAGAGACTGCGCCTTGAGATTGCCCTCTGGCGTTACCACCCGGCTATATTCATTTTCCACCTCGAAGCGGCCTTCATTGACCTGACGGATCAGCATCAAGGTGGCTTGCATCACATCCAGGGGCTCAAAGCCCGCAATCACCACAGGCTTTTGAAATTCTTGCGCAAAATAGTCATAGGGCTGACTGCCGATGATGGAGGAAACATGAGAGGGCCCAAGGAAGCCATCAATGGAAACAGCGCCGAAATCACGCAAATCCGGGGCCTGCAGAATATGCTGAATGGCAGCTGGGGTCAGGACATGATTGCAAAAGACCGAGAAATTCTCCAAGCCCAAGGCCTGTGCCTGCTTGATAGCAACAGCGGAAGGCGGGGTGGTGGTCTCGAACCCAATGGCGAAAAACACCACCTGACGATCAGGATTGTCCTGCGCAATCTTCAAGGCATCCTGCGTGGAATAAACCATACGGATATCAGCGCCGTCAGCCTTGGCCTTGATCAGACTGCGCTTCTTGCTGGCCGGCACGCGCATCATGTCGCCATAGCTGCAGATGATCGCATCATGGCGCTCGGCCAGTTCAATGGCAGCATCAATGCGCGGGATCGGCAAGACGCAAACCGGACAGCCGGGACCATGGACGAATTGCACATTGTCCGGCATCAGATCCTGAACGCCATAGCGAAAAATTGCGTGCGTATGTCCACCGCAGAACTCCATGACATGATAGGAGCGGTTGGGGTCAACCGTGCGGGCAATTTCGGTTGCCAGTTTCTTGGCACCGTCCTTGGAGCGGAATTCGTCGACATATTTCATTGTGCGGCCTCCTCATCAGCGGATACCAATCCGGCCTCATTCATCAGCTCCAGCGTCTTTTGCGCCTCGCTGGGGCTGATGGTATTGAGCGCATAGCCCACATGGACCAGCACGAAATCGCCAACTTTCACCCCATCGACAAGCGCGAGGGAAATCTGCTTCTTGACCCCTTCCAGCGACACGGTGCCCATATCGCTTGCCTCATCAATGGCAATCAATTCTGCGGGTAATGCCAAACACATGATTTTGGTCCTTTTCTGCCTGACTGGTCCTTCAGGCGGGGTCAAACTTTAAGTATGGTCGATAAGCGCGATCTGGCGGCTAGCACGGATCCATTGATACCATTGCTCCATGCCTTCACCGCTTGTCGCCGAGACCTTCAGCACCTTGATCTTCGGGTTCACCTTGCGCGCATTTTCAATGCAGGCATCAACATCAAAGGTGAGATAAGGCAGCAAATCGATCTTGTTCAGAAGCATCACATCCGCAGCATGAAACATGTCGGGATATTTCAGCGGCTTGTCTTCCCCTTCGGTCACTGAGAGGATCGCCACTTTGTGCGCTTCGCCAAGATCAAAACCTGCCGGGCATACAAGATTGCCGACATTCTCGATGAAGAGAAGGCTCTTGTCTTCCGGTTCCAGACTCTCGAGCGCATGACCGACCATATGGCCATCCAGATGACAACCCTTACCGGTATTCACCTGAATTGCAGAGACACCCGTCGCGCGAATCCGCTCGGCATCATTGGCCGTCTGCTGATCGCCTTCAATCACGGAAATGGGCAGCTCATCCTTCAAATCCTCGATGGACTTGGTCAGCAAAGTGGTTTTGCCCGAGCCGGGACTGGAGACGAGATTGAGCGAGAAGATGCCTTTCTTCTGCATCAAAGACCGATTGGCATGCGCATAGCCATCATTCTTGGCCATGATATCGGTCTCGATCTGGATCATCCGACTTTGTGAGAGGCCCGGCGCATGGGCATGGGCTGGTCCCTTGCCATAATGATGGGTCTCTCCGCCCTGTTCATCATGGCTATGATGATGGTGGCCATGGTCGTGATCATGACTGTGATCATGTGCATGACCATGAGAGGCATGATGAGGATCCTTGCCTTCAATGCTCACTTCACCATGGGCACATCCGCAGACGGTACACATCACTCCACCTCCATATCTTTGATCCGCAATTCATCGCCGCCGGTAATCTCCACCTGATAGGAGCCGCAATCGGGGCAGGGTTCGTAGCGCGCAGCAACACTGACCTGTTTGGCGCAAGGCATGCACCAGCCATTCACCGGCAACTCAATCACTTCGAGCTTGGACTCATGCGCGATCGAGTTTTTTGTCACCACGTCATATGAAAAAGTCAACGCTTCCAGTTCCACACCAGCCAGCGGTCCGATTTCCAGGCGAACACGTTTGACGCGGGCAAATTGTTGCGCTTTCGCCTGATCTTCAATCACCTGCAAAATGCCTTCACATATGGACATTTCATGCATAGCTAGCTCCTTTCCCCAATCCCGTCGCATCCAAAAGATCGAACGCAATGCATGGATCAATGGCCAGCATAATCTGTCGGGCCTGCTCTTCAAGCCCTGGCCCCGGTGTGAGGCGGGACAGGCTTTGTGCCGCCGCACCATTGGGATGAAAATTCCACTCAGTCGGCGCAAGGATGGACCAATGCCGGATCAATCCATCCTGCAAATCGATGGCATGAACCAGTCGACCGCGTGCTGTCTCAACCACACCAACACCAGCGCCATTTTTTTGCAGCAATATCGGCGCCGCATTATAACCATCCAGTGCCTTGAGTTGATCACGCAATTGCGCCATGACGCTCAGCAAATCAAGAATTCTCGCTGTCTGGCGCGCCAGAAGATTGGCTTTGCCAGCAGGCATCAAAGCTCTGATCAGGGGATGTTGCCTTTGTCGTTGCAAGGACCCGGTTTCATGTGGCGCATCCTGCCAATCCGGCTGATCACAAAAGGCGCTGCCTTTGTTCCTTTGCAAAAGCTGCTGCCAGTCTTGCTTGGACAGATCAGGCAGAAAGGCGGGTTCAATTGCGGCTATGTCCTGATGGTCCGAGCGGATACTCTGATTGATCATGCGCGCAATGATGCCGTTGTCATCGCCACACCAAACGACCAGATCCAGCGAAGTTTTCAGATCTTTCCAGCCTTTCAAAGCATGGCCAAAGAAGAGAGCATCCAGCAACTCAGTGATCCGGTCCAGCTTGGCAACAAGGAGGGCTGCTTCCAGCTTTTCCTTGGGCTGACTATCAAACTGCGCATAAGCCAAGAGCTTGAGAGAGATCGCTTCAAAGGCCTGCACCAGCACAGGCATCTGATCGCGTGGTGCTTTTGTGCCGATCTGTTTGGTCCAGTGCAGGGCGATATGCAAAACATGTTCACGCAGCATTTCATTGAGACACAAAGCCTCATGAATTGCCGACGACCTGCTGTCATCCAAGGACTGACAGGCCTGAATGGCCGCATAGCTATGAGCCATACCGCAAATGGAATAGAGCCGCGGAATCATCGGCAATGCTTCCATCGGAGTTTTGCCGATGAAAATTTGCGCCAAATCGCTTTTTCGCGTCGAGACGATATCAACGCGCAAGTTATTCTTGTCTTCCTCATTCGGGGACAGACGGATGGAGAGCTGGTCTTCGCGGATCATGGCCGCACCTCTTGGCTCTCTTTGGAAGAAGGGCGCAATCCGCGTAGCACCTCTCGACGGCTAAGGCTGGCTGGAGCCGGTTCCCGCGTATCTGGTTGAACAATCTCTTCTGTTTCCGGCTCGGGCAATTCACCCTTCCAAATGGCCTGCATATCCTGTTCGGCCTGACTTTGCTCTGTTGGTTCTTCCGGCACCCGCAAAACTTCTTCCAACACCGCTTTTGCGGTTTGGCAGGCTGTCTCCTGATCAGCAAACTGGAACACAGGGGAGAAGAGAGAGCAGGTCAAAAAGGCACCTAGCTCCTCTTCTCGGCCCACCACGAATTCAAAATGGCCAGCGGGAAGGCGATGGCTCTGCTTTTCACCAAAGCTTTGTCCATCCAATTGACTGGGTCGCAAGGGCAGCAGCATCAAATTCATGAACCAGGGCGTCAGCAGCACGCCCACACGATAAGTGCTCAGCTCACCGCCTGCATCGGGTGTCTCAAATCCAAAGGCTGCAACAGACAGAGCATCATTGAGGATGGGCACATCTTTCATGCGCTCCTGTTCGATTGTCTCGAACAGAGCTTCAATTCGGGCGCATATATTGGCTCCGCTCGATAGCTCATCCTTATGCTCTGGTTGCTGTGTCATCAGGCCTGATCCACCACCATGAAATCTTCACGTGCACCATCGCAATTGGGACAAGCCCAATGCTCAGGCAACTGAGAGAAGGGGGTCCCTGCCGGAATTTGCCAGACATCATCCCCATGTTTGGGATCATAAACATGCCAGCAGATCTTGCATTCCAGCACACTATCATCGCTCAATTTTGAGAGATCACCGCCAAAGGAGCCGCCGGAAAAAGACATATTGAGGCCGGGTTGCTGCTCGCTCATTGCGTCTCTCCGCCATCACGATAGATAACAAGGATCTCTTCCAGACGCTCGGCGCTGTCTTCAATATCTTCCTGCGCGGCGCAAACAACGTCCGGCACATCGATCACCTCAATGGAATTGAGGATGATGGCGTCCTGGCTGTTATAATATTGCACCCACCAGATATTCTTCGTGCCGGTAGAGGAAACACGACAATTGCCATAGCCACGGGACAGGATCACCACCTTGCCCTTGCCGAGTTTATTGTCGAGATAGGCCAGATCTTCCTCGGTCTGCGGCAACAGGGTGAGATTGATGCTATGCACCACATCGCCTGACTTATAATTGCCTTGCTTGTCTTGAAGTTCAGAGATCAGTGACGGCGCGTTGAAGATTCCCGGTGGCAATTGTGCATCCACATCACCAACACTTGTCTGTGCTTCTGCAAAAACAGCCTGCTCCACGCAAGCGGGATAATCGGCAACCTCGATCTCGTCACGGATCAGGGCGCCATTGTCATCGTGGGTCAACACCCGCCAGACACCAGCCAGCACAGATTCTTGTGCCTGAATATTGGAGCCGCAGACGATGGATACCTCGCCTTCACCAAGGATCTGATTGATCAGGCCAAGATCAGTGGAGGTCAATTCGGAAATATCAACTTTACCCTTTGCACCGCCCACTTTATAGGCGTTCAAAGCAACCAACAGCTCTTCGAGCTTGGCTTTGCCAGCAATCATGCCGGTCGTGTCTTCTGGCTCCGGTGCGATTGGCGGATCAAAAGTCGCCATTTCGCGCGGCATTTCCATATAGTCCAGCTCCATACCGTCTTCATCGACCGGTTGCGAGCCGGGGCCGACACCAAAGCCAGAAGAAAGAGCTGCCGAGCTGTTGCCCAAACCAACACCCAAACCGGAACCAAGGCCTTGTGAGCCAAAAGCGGGGGGGATCAAATCCTTAGACATTGTCTGCTCCTTCTTCGATCAGGCGATCTGTCATGCTTTTTTCTGGTTTTGGTGCAACGGCCGTGCCGTTTGTCGCGCCAGTCTCAATCTTGGCTGGCGTCTCGAAGCCACGAATTTTGAAAGCGGGCGGCTCACTTGGCTCCTTGGCCAGGATGGCATTGATCTCGGTGATATAGTCGGACCAATCCAGCACACGGGAGAGGGAGCCGAGATAGCCACCATCGCGCAAGAACACAAAGGACGGGAAGGAACTGAAGCGATAGCGGCGCTGCACATCACGCTCAAAACCACGCTCCACCACAGCCGGGGTCAGCAATCCATTGGATGCTTTCACCAGTTCGGGCAAGATCACGGCAGCATCATTGACTTCCATCAGCCGCTCATGGTCGCCACAGATCATCAGGATCACGTCGCCATTCTCGGCCAGAAAGTCAGCCATATTGTCTTCGTTCAATATGGCGATCTGTTCTCGCTCGATGATGCTGGTCGTTAAGGGAGAAAAGTCCATTTTGCTGGTCCTAAGCTGGAATCATTTGTCTGATTGGGCGGGTGCAACATTGGTCAGATCGGCAAAGAGATGATCCAGATTGCCATCGCCAATCATGGCCAATTGCACCGCCTTCAAGGCATCGCGGATTTTCAGGGCGTCTTCTTCGGCTATCACTTCACGAGCGGCATCAATGAAAACAAGCAGCCAGTCATCCTGTTTCACTTCGCCCACCAGCATGGTGTCGATGATGCGCTCGGCACCGCGATCATCGCAAACCGCATAACCGAAGCCGACTTCCCGCACCTTCATTGGGATTCCCATGCACATTACAGGCGGTCCCCCGGTGTAACGGATAGGGTATGAGCACCTTTGACCGCATCCTGCATCTCGCCATCAAAGTCTTCCGGTGCAGACCAGCGATCATCGGCGATGATCCGACTGTCACCTACACGACAGGCCTCTGCTTCATCCGGGCGTTCGTCTTCATAACGGCTGGTGAGCATCACATTGCAAGCCAGCGTGACATCTTCGGGGAGTTTCTCGACGCGCTTCTTGGCTGTGATCTGATGACTGGCAAGATAGTCAAGCACGACCTCAATGGATGGTTCGATCTGGGCTTTGACCTCATCACGCAAGGATCCGCCGAAATCTTCAATCTCAACCGGCTGCACGCCAACCAGCAGCAAATGCTCCGGCCTGTCGTCCATCATATCGGCCATGGCCAACACTTCCTGAAAACCGGTCTGGTGGAGAGAGATTTTCTTGGCGCCAAGGAATTGCGGCACCTCATCACCCTCTACGCGCTTCAGGGTTCCGCCAGGCAGACCATAATCAACCGCATCAAAGACTATCAGAATATCTGCGTCGCGCACATGCTGCACCAAATAGATGCCCTGCGTGCCACCATCCAACAGCGTAACATTGTCCTCAAATTCATACAGACGGTTCAACTCATCAACGGCACGAACGCCAAAACCTTCATCGGCCCAGAGCAGATTGCCAATCCCCAAAATCAAGACGCTTTTGCTGGTCATGTTGCAGGTCCTCCAATCCCCGGTCATGGGATGGCAGGCATTGAAGGGCATTTTGACGCAGTTGGCAATAGATAAATGGAAGGAAATTTATCATTTTTATAGAAAAATGTATTTTTTCTATCCATTTTTGAAATTCAGACGGTAAGAATCCTGCCATCTGGGCGGAAAGTGGCTAGCCAGCCCTGATTGCCTGAGGTCCTGCAGCTCTACTACAAGCATAGAAAAAGGGCGCCTGGAGCGCCCTTTATGCCGACCGGACATGTCCCCGCAGATCCGATCAGCAATGCTGATTATATGGATCTGGCCTATTCGCTGCCATCCATCGGGCGGCTGTCCTTATACATGCGCCAGCCGGAAATCATCGATGAGATGATGGACTGTCGGGACATGATGTCTTCGCGCACCGCCACATAGATATGAGTGATGACGAAGCAGATCATCACCCACATACCAATGCGATGCCAGTTATGGACATCCAGACTTTGTCCGAAGAGCGGGATCACCCACGACGAGAACCAGTCAAATTGCCAGGTGCCCATGCCAGTGCCCTCACCATAAAGCGCAAGGCCGGTGATGATCATGAAGATCAGAACCCAGACGAAGGCAACATGCATGGTCAGCACTGCCAATGGATTATGGCCGATATATTTCTTCGGCTCCTTCACCATCATGGCATACCACTTGATCTCGTGGATCAATTCTGCCCACCAACTCTTGCGCCAAACAGGCACGAAGAAGATCTGTTTGGCATGAAGGCCCATGAAGGCCCAATAGAGACGGAAAGCGAAGCCGATCATCACCACATAGGCAGCAACAAAATGGAAATAACGGATATAGCCCATGATGTAATGGTCATAGGCCTCGCCAGCGACAGAAGGCAAAGGCTGGCCAATGAAGTAGCCGGTGACACACAGCACCAGAATGGCAAAAGCATTGACCCAGTGCCAGACCCGAAGCGGCGCATCATAGATATAGACAGCCTCTTCACTATGCCTTTTCTCAGTTGATATTTGGTCTGTATCAGACATGATCTCCCCCTAGCGCACTTTAACTTCGGCCAACTCTTCTCCTTCTTCACTCATCACGTGAGTTGAACAAGCAAGACATGGATCGAAGGAATGCAAGGTTCGCAGGATCTCGACCGGCTCTTCCGCACGCTCGACCTTGGTATTCATGAGCGAGGCTTCAAAGGCACCGATATTGCCCTGATTATCGCGAGGCGAGCCATTCCAGGTGGTTGGCACAACGCATTGATAATTGTCGATCTTGGTGTCCTTGATCTTGATCCAGTGACCAAGCGCACCACGAGGGGCTTCAGTGAAGCCAACGCCCTTGATTTCAGAAGGCCAGGTGCTCGGATCGAAGTTATCGGTGTTTGCGGTTGCCGTATCGCCAGCCTTGATATTGGCGATCAGCTTATCAAGGAAATATTTCTGCTTGTGCGCAGCCCAGGATGCTTCCAGACCACGTGCAGCGGTCCGACCAAGAGTGGAGAAGAGAGCTGTGATCGGCACATCCAGATGACGCAGAACGCCATCAACCTGATCCTTGATCTCTTCATGGCCCTGCATATAGCCAATGACATAGCGCGCCAGTGGACCCACTTCCATGGCATGACCACGCCAGCGAGGAGCCTTGATCCAGCTATATTTCGCGCCTTCATCCAACTCGCGAATATGGGTCTTGGTGCCAACGGTGTTCGGACCCAACTCATAGTTCGGCTCGGTCACACCATCCCAAGGATGCAGGCCTTTGCCTTCATCAGGATAATTGTACCAGGAGTGCGGCACGAATTCCTGCACCTCATCCGGATTGCGCAGATCCACTTCGTGAACTTCTTCCAGCTTGCCATTGATGATGGCACCCCGTGGCATCATCAGGTTGGCTGCGGAATAGTCATTGGCACGGTCGGGAATGTCACCATAAGACAACAATGCCTGACTGGAGAGACCGCCGCCATACATCCAGTCCTTGTAGAAGCCGGCAATGGCCAGAAGATCCGGAATATAGACATTGTCGATAAACTCGATGGTGCGATCCGTAATGGATTTCACCAGATTGAGGCGCTCCATATTGATCGGCGCACCAGCAGCCATCACGCCATCCATATTGATGGCACAAGGCACACCGCCCACCAGCCAGTTCGGATGCGTATCCTTACCGCCAAAGATCGTACGAACGGTCATGATGTCTTTCTGGAAATCCAAAGCTTCCAGATAGTGAGCAACCGCCATCAAGTCCGCCTCTGGTGGCAGCTTGTAAGCAGGGTTGGTCCAATAACCGTTCTTGAACGGGCCCAATTGGCCGCTCTCGATGAATTTCTTCACGCGGGTCTGGATATCACGGAAATAGCCCGGAGAAGATTTGGCATGTTTGGAGATGCTCTGCTGCAGGGCAGAGGTCGCTTTCGGATCAGCCTTCAGCGCATTGACCGGGTTCACCCAATCCAGCGCATGCAGGTGATAAAAATGCACCAGATGATCATGCACCTGCAGGGACAACTGCATGATATTTCGGATGGAGTTGGCATTTTCCGGAATATCGATATTCAGCGCATCTTCCACGGCGCGAACAGAGGTCAAAGCATGCGTACCGGTGCAAACACCGCAAATACGCTGCACGAAGGCCCAGGCATCACGCGGGTCGCGACCTTTCAGGATCACTTCCAGACCACGCCACATGGTGCCGGTGGACACCGCATTGCGGATGATGTTGTTTTCGTCAACATTCACCTCACAGCGCATATGGCCTTCAATTCGGGTGACAGGATCCACGACCACACGCTGGCCGCTGGTATCCAGATTAAATCCATTTGGGGTAACAGTGACGGACATTATTCTTCTTTCCCCTTCTGGGCGACATGTTTGACGATGGAGGCAGCGGCATGAACGGCAGCGGCACCCCCCACGACGGTGGCAGCGGTTTTGCCGATTTCGTCGGCATCGGCTTCGATGCCAAAGCCCTTCACCTTGGTCAGGCGATCATAGAAGGAGCCCTTGTCCCAGAAGCCATCTTCCGAGCAGCCAATGCAGGGGTGGCCGGCCTGAATCGGGAAGGAAAGACCACCATTCCAGCGGACAGTGGAACAGGCATTGTAGGTGGTCGGGCCCTTGCAGCCGACCTTGTAAAGGCAATAGCCCTTGCGTGCGCCTTCATCATCAAAACTCTCGACAAACTGACCGGCATCGAAATGCGGGCGGCGATAGCATTTGTCATGAATACGCTGGGAATAGAACATTTTCGGACGACCCTGACGGTCCAGATCTGGCAGTTTTTCAAAAGTCAGGATATAGGTGATAACGGCTGTCATCACTTCCGAGATTGGCGGACAACCCGGAACCTTGATGATTGGCTTATCGGCAATGCCCGGCACCATGTGGGTCGGCGTTGCGCGGGTCGGATTCGGACGCGCTGCCTGGACGCAACCCCATGACGCACAAGAGCCCCAGGAAACGATGGCCTTGGCATGATCGGCCGCGTGACGCAGCTGCTCAACGAATGGCTTGCCGCCGATAATGCAATACATGCCATCTTCATTCAGCGGAGCATTGCCTTCAACAGCCAGAATGTAGTTGCCATCATATTTCTGAATGGTCTCTTCAATGATGGCTTCAGCTTGCTCGCCCGCTGCAGCCATGATGGTGTCATCATAATCGAGCGAGATCATGGACAAGATCACGTCTTTGGCAAGCGGATGGGCAGAGCGAATGAAACTTTCAGAACAGCAGGTGCATTCCAGACCATGCAGCCAAAGCACCGGAATGCGCGGCTTGGTTTCCATGGCATGCGCAATCTGCGGCGCAAAACTCGGCCCAAGGCCAAGAGCTGCTGCCGCAAGGCTGCAATATTTCAAGAAGCTGCGCCGGGTAATGCCCTGACGTCGCATCACATCGTAAAATGTTTCCTGCATTGACTGTCCTCTGGTCTGGTTCGCATTCCTGCGCGTCTCAAACGCGCATGGATGCAAACGGTCCTGTCATGGCTTATCGCGGCCATGTGCTGAGAGGTTCAAAGCAAAGAGTGTGCCAGAGTTAAAAGAATCATTGATTCCAATGAGATGAGAGAAAGGGACGAAAATCATCCCACGAAAAGAGGTCACGACGCTTACAGCCAGCCTCGGTTAAGTGAAAAGTTACTTTCCACCTGAGAGGTCAGTTTCCAACCACCCATCAGAGTGGTGAATCCGAGTGCGATGATTGATTCAAAACTTTCATTGGACGTGAGATTCATGGCTTGTGATACTGCCCCCACCATGATTGAGATTTGCCCCGACATTCATCTGAAATGCATTGATCCAGCGCGAAACAAAAAGCGCTATTATAGCCTGTCGCTGCAAGCCAATCTGTTTGGCGAAATTTCGCTGATCCGTCATTGGGGCAGGCTTGGCAGCAAGCGCGGACAGAGCAAGACAGATTTCTATCCGGACGGACGAGAAGCGCAAACCGCCATGCAGGCTCTCATACGTCAAAAACAGCGCAAAGGATATCAGCCTCAGAGGCTTTAACTCGTACTGGAGGAATGGATGAAGGCTGCTTACTTCTTCAAATCACGTCCCAATCCATCGCTTTTCTCAATACTGGCCCCATCATTGGCATCGCGTCCAATAAGCTTGGCCAGCGGTGTTGCGGTCAGGCCATGAAGCAGGATCGACAGACCGACAGTCAAGGACACACAAGCCAACAGCTCCTCTTCCCCGGGGAAATCAAACTGCTCCATCATCAACAGCGTGAAAAGGATTGATGCCAGCCCACGAGGCCCGAACCAGCCCAGAAACAGTTTTTCTTTTGTCGATAATCCACTTCGTGTGAGGACGAGGAAGGTCGGCACCACGCGAACAAGGGTCAGAAACAGAAAGGCCACCATGAAAGTGGTCATGCTGACATGCGCCAGGCCGTTGGGCAACAGAAATGCCCCAAAGACAAGGAAAGCTGCCATGGACAGCAACTGCCCTGCCCCTTCCATGAACTCACTGATGAAATGGATATTGTGGCGATAGGAATTGCCAAACACCATTCCCGAGACAAAAGCAGCGACAAAGCCATTACCATGAATGGACACCGCGAACAGATAGGCCGCAAAGGCGGTCACCAGAAAAACAATCGCTCCTGATGCTTCCTGCATCCAATCACGATTTTGCACCCAGTCCATGGCCTTGGCCGCAGACCAGCCAACTGCCACCCCAGCAAACAGACCCAAGAAAATATCGCTCAAAGCTTCCATCGCCAAACTATCGGCATGGGCCTCTCCCAACGACATGGAGGCAAGCATTGCCCCGGTCAGCACAAAAGGAAGCACCAAACCGTCATTCAGTCCACTTTCCACATTGATCGTCTGACCCAATCGGTCGGGCACGTCTGGGCTGGTTACCACAGATTGGGCAATTGCGGCATCGGTAGGCGTGAGAACTGCTGCTGCCAGCAATGCAACCGCGAAAGTTGCCTCAGGATTCAGCCAAAGCACAATTGTTGTTCCAAGCGCGATTGTCAGCGGCACACCAATCACAAGCATGCGCGCTGGATATTGCCAGTTCATGATCAATTTTCGAAACCGCACACGGCTGGCGTCAGAAAACAACACCAGAATGAGGGTGACTTCGGCCAGACTTTTGGTTCCTTCAAGGATAATGTCTTCAGACAAGACCGTATGAAGCGGATCGGACAGCGCAAATCCCAGACCTGTGAAGATCATGGGAAGGGTCAAAGGGCTGCGCGTGATCAATTTGCTGAATAGAGAATAGGCAGCAAAGACTGATAGAATGATCAGGAAAATCCAGGTCATTGTCATTATCGGTCATGCTCCCCTTGCAGGAGTTGTTTATATTGTGTCCGAAGCTTGGCCAGTTTGGGCTCGATATAGGCTTGGCAAAAGGGTTTTTCGGGCTTTGATTGATAATAATTGTGAAAGCGCTCATCAGACGATTTGAAGCCTCGATGCATCAAGACTTGCGTGATAAAGTCAGTCTGCGCCTCACTGCCAATGTCCGCAATGATCCTTTCGCAGTCCATTTGCTGATCCGTATCAAAGACATAGGCAGCGCTACGATATTTGCCCCGCATCTTATGTTCGGATATACTGGCATGGGTGGCCAGATGCACGCTGATGAGATCCCGCAGTGATATCAGTTCAGGATCAAACTCCACTTCCACGGCTTCGGACCAGCTATCAAAAGGTGCATCAGATCTGATGAAGCCCTGACGTACGGCGCGCACACCGACCAACGGCTGGAAAACCGCTTCTGTACACCAATGACATCCGCCACCAAAGCCCACCAAAACCACCCGACACTCCTCAATCAACCATCAACTAGAGCATATTCTTGTCCGAAAACCGCACACACTTTTCGGGAATATGCTGTAAAACAGCTCGTTCAGTCCCTTATTCCGCTTCCACCTGATCGAGATAGTCCCCATAGCCTTCTGCTTCCATCTGATCTTTTGGCACGAAACGAAGGCTTGCCGAGTTGATGCAATAGCGCAGTCCACCTTGATCTTGCGGGCCGTCGGGGAAGACATGACCAAGATGGCTATCGCCATGCTTTGAGCGCACTTCGACCCGCTGCATGCCAAACGAGGCGTCTCGATGTTCGGTTACCATGACCTTGTCGATTGGTTTTGAGAAAGCAGGCCAACCACAACCTGAATTGAATTTGGCGGAGGACGCGAACAGGGGTTCCCCGGAGACTATATCGACATAGATACCCGGCTCAAAATGCTTATCATATTCACCAGTGAAGGCGCGTTCTGTCCCGTTTTGCTGGGTGACATGATATTGTTCCGGGGTCAGGCCAGCGAGAGCTTCCTGCGTTTTTTTGTATTCCATCCTTGCCTCCGTTTATTCTCTGTTGCCTGCAGGATAATACGATTGAAATCATTTGTGAATTTCATCACGCATTGTTGACCGTTGGTGATCAGCCCAAACCATCCGAAACATGCGCTGGAACGATGATGTGAATCTCGGATCCGGTGGGCGATGGGCTGATTTCCGGGCAAAGATTATGAGCACGAAGCAAATGATGAAAGGCAGCGGCCATGTCGTCTTGAAGGCGGTCATGCAGCACATATTGGATTTTTTCCCGTGTCAGCAAGCTGTGATTGCTCTTGTCCAGATCATGCGCCACAAAACAAACAGGATGAATATCAAACTGATCCAGACATTCAATGATGGCCCGGTTGCCGCCACCAATGGAATAGACCGCGACGATGTCCGGTTGATCGGGAAGCATCGCACGAAGTTGCTCGATGGTAGATTGATGCAAGCCTGCCGCACCGCTCATATCCAATAGATCCAGCTCGGGTCGCAAGCTCTTGATAGCAGCAGTAAAGCCTCTCGCCCTTTCTTCTTCACCGACAAACTCCTCATGGGAGCGGGTCAGCAAGACGCTACCCTTTGATGCTTCCTTGGGCAGTGATTGAGAAATCAGATAGGCCGCAATCTTCCCGGCCTTTTCATTGTCCATACCAAGATAAGCCAGACGCTTGGATTGCGGTATATCGGTAAAAAGCGTCAGAATGGGAATTTTCTTCGCAGCCAACTCGGCAATGGCTTCATGAATGGCAGGACGATCGCGCACCTTCAAGCAAACACCATGACTGCCGCGCTGAATGATGCGCTCCAGATGAGCCAGACATTGCTCATCGCTCATCTGTTCCTGAAACAGAAAACGCGGACGGATCACGGCGGTGCGCGTGGTCTGGATCTCTCGCTCTACGGCTTGGCGGATCTCGGAACTGAAACGCTTTGGAGCTTCGACAAGAAAATCAAAGAAGAGCCGACGACCGCGGGCGGACAATTGCTGCTCCTGCCCTTCCAGCTCGTTGAGCGCATCCATCACCCGGCGGCGGGTTTGTGGGCTGACATTCTGGCGACCATGCAACACCCGATCCACGGTGGCGACGCTGGTACCCGATTGAAGGGCAATTTCTTTGACAGGGAAACGATGGGTCATTGATGGATTATTGATGGAAAATCGCGTCGATCACAAGACCTTTCTTCGCTAGGCTCTACGCAAAAGCACTAATCAGAAATCCGGGAGACCGACATGAGCATGCAAAGCAATCCACCATATTTCTTTGCCGATGACTGCCAGCTTGATGATTTGAAAGCCCTGACAGAGCAAAGCCTTGAAGCTGATCAGGCCCCAACAGCCAGCGCAATCGAGAAGAATATTCCAATCTATCAGGCGGATACCATCGCCCCCATTTTACAAGATCCGGCCAAGCGTCTCAGCCTGATGGCTGAATGGGCCAATATCTTGCGTTTCTCAGCAGGTGTTATCGTCGTCAAAGGCGCTGGAACGGATCTGAAAGCCATTGATCAAGCCACCAAAGCCTATGAGCAAATTATTGCGCAGGAAAAAGAGGAATCTGGCAGCAAGGCTGATCACTTCGCAGCTGCTGGCAGCAATGATCGCATCTGGAACAGCCTGCAAAAGCTCTGTCTGGCCGAACCCGATGTCTTTGCCCGCTATTTTGCCAATCCTGCCATTCATTCGGTGTGCGAGGCATGGCTCGGCCCCAATTATCAAATGAGTGCACAAGTCAATCTGGTCCATCCGGGCGGCAGCGCACAGGAAGCCCATCGCGACTATCACCTCGGCTTCCAGACCGCCGAGATCAGCTCATATTATCCTGCCCATGTCCATGATCTATCACCAGTGCTGACCCTGCAGGGTGCGCTGGCGCATGTCGATATGCCGGTGGAGAGTGGTCCAACCAAATTGCTGCCCTTCTCGCAAGCCTATCGGGCTGGATATGCGGCATGGAGACGAGGCGATTTCCGGGCTTATTTTGAAGAAAAATATGTTCAACTGCCGCTCGAAAAGGGGGACGCCGTCTTCTTCAATCCCGCTCTATTGCACGCAGCGGGTGCCAATGGAAGCGCAGACATCCATCGTTTCGTGAACCTGTTCCAGGTCTCATCTGCCTTTGGCCGAGCCATGGAGAGCATTGATCGTCTGGCCATGAGCAAAGCGCTTTATCCGGCCCTTCTGGATTTGAAAGCCAAGCAAACCTTGAGCGATGAACAGATCGTCGCCTCTGTTGCCTGCTGTGCGGAAGGCTATAGTTTCCCGACCAACCTGGATCGCGATCCACCCATCGGCGGCCTTGCTCCCAAGACCCAGCAACAATTGATGCTGGAAGCTTTGGACGCTGGAATGCCTGTTGAACAGTTTGAAGCAGCTTTGGACGCTCAAGCCAATCGTCAATTGCCATAGGGCTCTTGGCAATTGAGGGGCTCTCGCCATAAATGATGGATTGTCTAGAATCTGTGGCGAGAGAACCAATCATGCGTTGCTCACATGCCGTCGTCCAATCAGCATCAATGCGCCCATCAGCACTACGATCACGGGCATGACGGCAATAGACAGAGCTGTCCAGCCTACACTTACTACCATTGCACCGGAACTGAGCGCGGCCAAGGAAGAGCAAAGTGCGATAAGTGTATCATTCACTCCTTGCACCAAAGGCTTTTCCTCCATTGTCACACTGGCCTGCAGGAGGTGCGAGCCACCGGTGAAGCCGAAATTCCACCCAAGCCCCAGTAAAATCAGCACGATATAAAAATCGCTCAGATCCAGACCGCTTGCCGCAACCGCTGCTGAGCCAAGCGAGATCAAAAGCCCCAGGCTGGCAATGCTCTTGGCACCAAACCGCTCGATCAGATGACCGGTAAAGAAGCCAGGGGCAAACATGGCAACCACATGCCAGCGAATGACATCTGCTGCCTGCCCTTCGCCAAAACCGCATCCCGTCATGGCCAGTGGGGTGGGCGTCATCAAGAACACCATCACTGCATGAGACAAAGCCGCCACGCCGATAGCAAAGAGGATTTGTGGGCGACGGATGAGCGCTTTCCATGCGCCTTTTTGAGACTGACCTGTTGATTGAGTACGCTGACGCAACTCTTTGCCAAGTCCCAGAACAGGCAGCAGACCAATCAACCCCAAGCCAGCAATCGCCCAATAGGCACCAGCAAAAGGGAAGGTCGGCAACAGATTTCGGGTATGGGTGAAAATTTCTGGCCCCAAAAGAGCAGCGACCAAGCCCGACGCCAAGGTGAAGGACATGGCCCGGGCGCGCTTTTTCTCCTCGACACTTTCCGCCGCAGCGAAACGGAAATAATTCACGCCGATCAAAGCTGCGCCGAGCAGCAAATGGCCAAGGCAAAGCAAGCCGAAATGGGAGACCTGCATGGCCAAAGCCCCCGATGCGCCTCCTGCCATGACAAGGCCAGCGCTGAGCAGAAAACCCGCCTGCCGTCCGAACCGACCCATGAAAATGGACAAGGGCGCGGCCACCAAAATTCCGGCCAGGGTCTGCACGGTTGGAGGAAGGGTCACCAAGAGCGAACCCGGTACCAATTCCGCACCTGCAAAGCCTCCCAGAATGATGAGCAGCGGCATGGCTGCTCCCAAAAGGATATTGGCCATCAGGATCAGGAGAAAATTGCGGGTGAACATTGCAAAGCCTTTACGTCTTTCTTTTGAGCGGGTTGGTCCCAGAGACTTTTAAGTCGGGCACTCAGGGTAAAAGACTTGGCTTTTGTCTAAAATGTCATACTATTATCAATTATGGACATTTTATCTGCACATTCATCACCAAGAAGCATTGATATCCTGCTCTATGACGAGGCAAACAGTTTGGATATTGCTGGCCCGATGGAGGTCTTTGCGACCACCAATCAATATCTTCCAGCCGCCTATCGCCTGCGCACCGTTACACTGGATGGCGAGCCGTTACGCAGCACCGCGGGCTTGACCATATTGCCTGATGGGATAGCGAGCCTTGAAAGTGGCGCAGATGATCTGCTGATCCCAGGCGGCAATGGAGTGGACGCTCAGATGGGCAATCCAAAGCTTCAGACACTGATTACCAAATGGCGGATGAGCCGTCCGCGTGGGCGGGTCATATCCATTTGCTCCGGGGCTTTGCTCCTGGCGGATGCTGGTATTTTGGATGGACAGACCGCCACGACCCATTGGTCGCGCAGGAGCCAAGCCAAAGCCAGTTTCCCGCAAGTCGATTGGCAAATTGATCAGCTCTATCACCAATCCCCGACCTTGATGACGTCAGCAGGTGTAACCTCGGGCATTGATCTTTGTCTTGCCATCGTTCGGCAGGATCATGGGGCAGAAACGGCGCTCAAGGTCGCGCGGCAATTGGTGGTCTATGTGCAGCGAGCGGGTGGACAAAGCCAGTTCGCCGATCTATTGGAAGCGCAATATTGCGAAAATGGCACCTTGCAGAAGCTGATCACGGCCTTGATACAGGATCCACAAAAAGACTGGAGCCTTGAAAGCATGTCCGACTTTGCCGGTCTCACCCCACGCACCCTGTCTCGGCAAAGCGCAAGACATCTCGGCTGCCCACCTGTACAGTTTCTGGAGCGGGTGCGGGTAAAGAAGGCCAGCGATGCCATCCATGCCGGCATCCCGCTTGGCAAGGTGATGGGTCTTTGTGGCTTTCGCGATAGTCAGCAAATGCAGCGCGCCTTTCAGCGCCAGCTTGGCACCAGCCCCACAATATTCGAGAAACATTTTGCGAGGCCGGAACAGATATAGTTTCTGATCCTAACGATGATTGATGAAGGGGTTGGCACGTAGGTGATCGACCGCCAGATCGATGAAGGATCTCACCTTGGCATTGGCCCGACGACCTTCCAGGTGCACGATATTGACCGGATAAGGCTCCAACTCATAATCCTGCAAGATCCTTAGCAAGGAACCATCCTGGAATTCCTCCCCCACCTGATAGGAGAGCAATCTGGTGATGCCAAAGCCTTGCTTTGCCGCAGCAATCGCCCCTGCATTCTGATTGCAAGAAAGGCGAGGTTTCAGCTTAATGCTCTTCCTTCCCTTGCTTGTCTCAAACTGCCAAATGGCTGACGTCTCTACGCTGGAAGGCTGGATGATTTCATGCTCGACCAGATCTTCCGGCTTTTGCGGCATGCCATTGGCTTCAAAATAGGATGGTGCTCCGCAAACCACAACATTCACATTGCCAACAGGAATGGCATAGAGGCCGGAATCCTTCAAATGTCCGATACGGACAGCAACATCCAGACCTTCATCCAGCAAATTTACCACCCGGTCATGCAATTGCGCCCTGACCTCGACATCGGGATAGTGCATCAGAAAATCCGTCAGGATTGGCATGACATGTTTCTGGCCAAACAGAACCGGAGCGGTGATGGAAAGCGAGCCTTTCGGGGTCGAATAAAGACCGGATGCAGCGGCCTCGGCCTGTTCCAGATCGTCCAGGATGCGTTTGGCATCAAGCAGGAAATGCCGCCCGGCTTCGGTCAGTCTGACATGGCGCGTTGTACGGTTGAAGAGCTTGACGCCCAAGGATTGCTCCAGCAAAGCAACAGACCGCGTCACCATCGGAGCCGAAAGCCCCAAGACCTTGCTGGCGGCCACGAAACTTTGTTGCTCCGCTACTTGCACGAAAACCCGCATGCCATCAAGCTTGTCCATGATGCTCCTACAATTCCTAACTACAGATCATTATTTCATATTTTGAAATAGATACTTCAATTTCTCTCCAATTATTATTTTCAACAAGAAGAGTAAATTACAAGGCATATCTTGCAAACACAGGAAAATCCTATGTCTCGTCCTCCTCTCCCACCCTTTGATGAAGAAACCGCCCGCCAAAAGGTTCGTCTGGCCGAAGATGGCTGGAATGGTCGTGACGCGGAAAAAGTGGCCCTTGCCTATTCTCCCGATACCAAATGGCGCAATCGCTCGCATTTCGTCGCCAATCGTGCAGAGGCCGAAGCCTTCCTGCGGGAGAAATGGAAAAAGGAAAATGACTATCGTCTGATCAAGGAGCTCTTCGCCTTCAAGGATAATCGCATTGCGGTGCGCTATGCCTATGAATGGCGCGATGATAGCGGCAACTGGTTCCGCTCTTACGGCAATGAGAATTGGGTCTTTGATGAAGATGGCCTGATGAAAGAGCGCTATGCCAGCATCAATGATCTGCCCATCAAGGAAGAAGAGCGCCTGTTCCATTGGCCACAAGGCCGCCGTCCCGACGATCATCCGGGTCTCAGTGATCTCGGTTTGTAGAAGGAGAGATGGATATGGATTATTCCAGCGATATCGCCTTCACTGACCGCGTGAAATCCATCCAGTCGCGCAAGGGCTCACGGTTTCTCTATTCTCGTATGGAGGAAAATGGCAGCTGGGCGACGGAGATTACTCCCATGCTGGCCAATTATATCGCCCAGCAGCGCAGCGTCTTTTTTGCCACTGCCAATGAAGAGGGCCAGCCCTATATTCAGCATCGCGGTGGACAGCCCGGCTTCATCAAGGTTCTGGACAACAAGACCCTCGGCTTTGTCGATTATAAAGGCAATCAGCAATTCATCAGTCAGGGCAATTTGGCAGACAATGCCAAGGCCTTCTTGTTCCTGATCGATTATCAGAATCAAAGCCGTATCAAAATCTGGGGAGAAGCCAAGGTCATTGAAGAGGATGCGGACCTCATGGACAAGCTGCTTAAGGGGACCGAAACCAATCTGATCCGGCCGGAGCAGGTGATTACCTTTCGCATCCTTGCCTGGGATCGCAACTGCCCCCAGCATATCCCGCAACGCTTCGAGGGTGATGACGTGCGCGCCGCCTTGCATGAAAAAGAGGAACGCATCCAGGAACTGGAAACACAACTGGAAGCGCTACAAGACAAAAATAGCCTGGCCGGATATCGGGGGACTTGATATCCGGCCAGGCTGGCTCACCACTTTAGGTGCGGGGACTTGAAGGTTAGGGGCAGATACATCCCTGACTCAGTAATGTTGACCCCATTACGGGATGCATCTGCGAGATGAAAATCAATGGGCGTCCTTTGCATTTTTCATCAGGAAGTCCATGACCAACTTGGACTCGCCTTCATCAAGACCTGCGCGTGGGAACATGGATGGGGTAATTCCTTTCCATTGTTGCTTGGTGAAGTGGGAGACTTCGCGTGGAGCATGGCAAACCGTGCAACGCTCGTAGAAAATCTTCTCACCCGGCCCCATATCGGCATAGAGAGCTGCAGTCAGAGCTTCCAGTCGTTCAAGGCCCATATCTTCATCGGAGATTTCCGGCAGAGTTGCATCTTCAATGATTGGTGGTTTGTCATAAGCCTTGTTCGGACCTTCCGGATCGGTGCATTTGCGCATTTCAACCAGAACCGTATTGGCGGTTGTTGCTTCTGACAGACCAGAAGAACGCTGGGTAGAAGTCACAAAGTTGATCAGACCTGAGTTACAGCGGCCCTTGCTATCCAATTGTGGCCAGCAACCTTCATAGATGGACACCACACCTGGCATGATGTCGTCAGAGACGACAGCACCGGCAATGACCGTACCGCGCTTGTTGTAAAGCTCGACCAGATCACCATCTTCGATGCCACGGGATGCAGCATCTTCGCTGTTGATGCGAACCGGCTCTCGACCCTGCACTTTATAGATATCGCGCAGGCTCTTTGACTGATCCATCTGGCTATGCAGGCGGAACCAAGGATGCGGGGAGACGACATGCAATTGGCCCGGCTTGGCATTGCCAAGATATTCGTGTTTTTCCATCCACATTGGCATGCCTGGGCAGTCATCGATCTTCATGTTGCCGATATCTTCACAGAACATTTCGATCTTGCCGGATGCGGTATGCAGCGGATTGGCTTTTGGATCTTCATAGAAAGCTCCATGGCGAACCCATTTGCGGGCAGCTTCTGGAACCGGCATGCGGGCATAACCTTTTTCCCAGAATTCCTCGAATGGAGTTTCCTTGGCAGCAGAGGATTTTTCATAGGCCAGCTTGATGTGATACATCTTGTCTTCGCTATCCGTGAACTGCGCCCACAGGCCCATCTTGTCGGCCAGACCTTCGAAGATCTCGTAATCCGGCAGGCTCTCACCAAGCGGTTCGATCATCTTCTTCATCGCATAGACGCGGTCATTGGAATAGGTACCACCAGAGGTGATATCATCCTGTTCCAGAGTAGAAGCGGCAGGCAGAACAATATCGGCCCAACGGGTCGCTGCGGTCCACCAGACATCGACACTGACAATGGTCTCAACCTTGTTGAGCGCACGGATCAGGCGGTTGGTATCTTGCTGGTGAGACATGAAGTTGTTACCAGCATTGAAGATGACTTTGACGTCCGGATAGGTGTGGGTTGAGCCATTATAAAAGACTTCCTTGCCCGGATTTTCCAGCATCTCGGTGATACGGGACGCGGGGCAAACGCCTTTGACCCAGTTCCGACCCTGGCTCATGCCAACCGGTGTTGCATTGCCACCCTGTGGCATGCCGCCGTTACCATAATGCCAGCTGAAGCCGACGCCTTGGCCGGGCTTGCCGATTTTGCCGGTCAGAGCAGAGAAGTTGATGATTGCCCAATGGGTCATTTCACCATGCTGCGCCCGTTGCAGGGACCAGGCACCAGCAATCTCTGTACGGGACTTGGCAAGCAGTTCGGCCAGTTCCTTGATCTTGGCTTCATCAATACCAGTGACCTTGGCAGCCCAAGCAGGTGTTTTTGGAGTGCCGTCGGTCTCGCCCTTCACATAGGCAATCCATTTGTCCGCACCGACGGTATATTTGTCCATATAGGCTTTGTCTTCGAGGCCGTTTTCCAGCACATGATAAGCCATGGCCAGGAACAGGGCGACGTCGGTATTGGGGACAATCCGCACCCAATCGGAATTCATGTAATCATCGGTCGCGGTGCGCTGCGGGTTGATGGAAATGAATTTCACGCCAGCATCGCGAATGTCTTCCCAATGGGAATACATGCCATGGTCGGCCACACGATATTCAACGCGGTTATTTTTGATCGGATCGCAACCGACCAGAACGAACACTTCGGTATGATCGCGAATGGTCTCCCAGGCAGACTGCGCGGAATAGACTTCCATATCACCGATAATATGCGGCAGGGAAACCTGAGATGCGCCGGCGGACCAGTCACCTTGGGTATTGGTGCAGCCACCCATCAGGTTCAGCAGACGACCTTGCAAAACGTTTGGACGGAAGACGCCAGCATTGGACCAGCCACCATAAGATGAGCTGAAGATGGCTTCGTTGCCATGGTTGCTAGCGGTATCCAGCAAAGCTTTGGCAGCCAGTTTCCAAGCGGTATCCCAATCGACGCGAACCCATTCTTCGTTGCCGCGCAATTCAGGTTTGATCTCGCCAGTTTTCCAGCCTTCAAGATAGGATTTGCGCACCATCGGATAATTGATGCGGGTCTTGTCATAGGTGCGATCAATCACACCATAATTGAGCATCTCGGTCGGACGAGCATCCAGCTCCATCATGTTGTTGATGCCAACCAGCTTGCCATCCTTGACCACGCCTTCAAAAGGGCCGAAATGGGTTGCATGGAACACACGTTTGGCAAAGGAGTTCGGATCGATGGCAGCCAGCGCAGAACCGCTGAGCAAACTGGATGCGAAAAGAGCCATACCGCCTTTTAGAAAGGTACGACGATCTGTATTGAAGCCGGTCATTTGATCCTCCAAGGATGTAAGTCAATTCTCCCAAAGTGTCTCAAATTGCTTTGAACAGGTCTCACATGACATCTAAACAGGACGTTCAAAATTGTAACAAGATGTAAATGGCCCTATTTTCTCGCCCCGCTTTCTCCTAAAGTGATGCCATGACCGATAACCCTCATATCATTGTTGTCGAAGACGACCTTGTCACCCGCAAGCGCCTCGGGGCGTTATTGCGCGAGCAGAATTACCAGGTCAGTGAGGCCGCGGATGCCGAGCAGATGGAAAGACTTGTCGAGCGAGTGGAGCCTGATCTTTTGCTGGTCGATATCAATCTCGATGGCAAGGACGGTTTGCAGATCACCCGCGAACAGCGTACTCGCTCGGACGTTGGCATCATCCTGCTGACCAGTCGTGCTGATCAAGTGGATCGGATCATCGGCCTTGAAATGGGGGCGGATGATTATGTGACCAAACCCTTTGATCCGCGCGAATTGCTGGCACGGGTCAAGATCACCCTCTATCGCGTAGCACTGTGCCGCAGGGCACAATCCCAACAGTCACCTCCCAGTACACAGATAGGCCATTGGAGCTTTGACAGTGCCCGTCGCCGTCTCATGAATTCTGAAGGCAAAACTGTCGCCTTGACCCGCGGCGAATATGAATTGCTGAAAGCTTTTGTCACTCATCCGGGACAAGTCTTGTCAAGATCGCGTCTGTTGCAAATGGTCACTCATCGCCAATTTGTCTCAGACACTCGCACCATTGATGTTTTGGTGGGACGGATCAGAAAGAAGATCGAGCCGGATCCCGGACAACCTGATTTCATCATCACGGTTCATGGCGAAGGCTACATCTTCATCACTGATGATGCTGGCTGATCAGTCGCCGGCTTCATTGATGTGCAATCCCAGCTCTTGCGCCACTTCCATCAGATCCTGCAAAGCGACCTCCAACAGCTTCGTCAATTCATCTGCCTGTGATAAATCCAACTCACCTGCCTTGGCCTGATCTTCCAGCCAGGCCAATAGACCCATCGCTTCACTCAAGGCAAAATTGGACAGAGATCCGCGCAAGCGATGAGCCAGATGCGCCACTTGAGCAAGATCTTCTTGTTGCTCCATAGCGGCAATGAGGTGGGTCAGATCATCCGGGGTTTTTGCCAGAAATTCTGAGAGGATTGCCGCAACATTATCCGCGCCCATGTAACGCATATCTTCTTCCAGACGCCGTCGGATATCATCCCTTTGCGAAGCGCCCTGTTCCGTGACTTCCATTGCTTCCGCATCTGGCAGCATCACATCTCCCGCCTCTGCGAGGTCCTGGAGAGCGGCGACCAGATCGGAAGGCGCGATGGGCTTTTGAACAAAGTGGGAAATCCCGGCCTGTTGCAGGGCATCCATGTCCCGCATTTCATGGGCGGTGACGGCAACAAAGCGTGGCAAATCCTGCTCTGATCCAGCCTCACTAGCCTTCTGGATCATCCGTTTTGTGGTCTCCACACCTGTCCAGTCGGGCAAATCCAGATCCATAAGAACCGCATCAAAGGAACCTTTCTCAAACGCTTTCAGGGCACTCATTCCGTCTGCTGCTTCCACCACATCACATTGCATATGCTCCAGATAGCTTTTGGCTACCAGACGGCTGACCGAATGATCCTCGACCAACAAGATATTCAGATCCAGAGCATATCCACGATCCTCCGGCTGTGCTGACTGGATTTCGCTGACCTCACCCAACTGCATCGGCACGATAAGCTGGAAAGAAGAGCCTTCGCCCGGCTCGCTTTCCACCGTCAGAATGCCAGAGAGCAATTCGGTCAAACGGCGACAAACTGTCAGACCAAGTCCGGCACTATAGCGTTTGCCTTTGTGGGCTTCCGGGCTGTGCTCATAGGCATCAAAGATATGCTCCAACTGATCGCTGGCAATGCCAATGCCGCTATCCTCAACACGGAAAATCACCAGCAGGTCCCGCCCGTCATCGGTATAACGCATATCAACAAATAGATGAACGCCACCTTCTTCGGTATATTTCACTGCGTTGGAAAGCAGATTGATCAGGATTTGCCGCAATTTGGAGGCATCGCCCAGCAGGATATCCGGCACCAGAGGCGAGACGGACACGTCCATCGACAGATGCTTTTCTTGCGCATCAGCCCCGGCCAGTGATACCACTTGTTCGATAAAAGCCCTGATATCGAAATGGATCAGATTGAGATTGACCCGCGATTGCCCAAAGCGCTCATAGTCCAGCAGATCATTGGCAATATCGAGCAAATCCTGCGCTGACTGACGCACCATCTTCAAGCGTTTGCCAGCAGTTTTATCGACTTCTTCTTCCAGAAGCCGCAACATGCCGATGACGCCGTTCAAAGGCGTGCGGATCTCATGGCTCATCATGGCCAGAAATTCCGATTTAGACCGCGTGGCTTCTTCTGCATGGGCACGGGCATGATCACTTTCACGCGCCTGTTCAAGAAACTGCCGGGTCCGCTCTTCGACCTTGTCTTCCAACTCGCGCTTGCTGGCTTGCAATTCCAACTTCAGGCTGTGATTATGCTTCACCTTGCCATTCAAAATCTCAACAGCACGCTCAAGGCGTCCCAAATCATCGCCAGAACGACGACGAATCTTGCGAGAAAAATCATTGCGCGCCAAGGCTACGATGCCGGAGGCGATATCACGAAGGCGGGCCACGATACGCTGATTGGCAAAGGTCAAAGTGATACCCGCTCCGCCAATGACACCAAGGCTCAAAAGCAGGAAACCAAAGAGTGTCCATTTGAGGCGGTCACTAACCGATGTCTGCCGTCTCTCGGTCGCTTCCTGGCTCTGTACGATAAGCTGACTGAGTTTGCGCGAGAGCGAAAGAGAATTGATCGAAATGGACTTGCTGGCATCCAAAGCATCCTGACGAAGAGAAAACAACTTTTCATAGGTGGCCGGAAAGCCCTCATCATCCAGAATGGTTTGAAGCTTTGCAAAGCGCTCATTCACCTGCACTGCCCAGTCCACATCCTGAATAAGCGGAATGCGGACTTTCATGCGATCCAATTGATTTCTGATCTCAGGAAGAAAGCGCTCGATTTCATTCTGACCCTTGATGCGAAGAAGGTTCTGGATCAGACCGGAGAGATCAATGGCCGACTGGCGAAACTCTCCCATCCGTTCCAGCAAAAAGAAATCCTCATCGACCAGCTTGTCCAAGCTTTCCGTCTTCTTCTCATCGCTTTGCGGCTGATAGAGCGAGGTCATGTTCAACGACAGGGCAACGCGCGCATTGGAGACCAGATTGTCACCAACTCCGCGCAAATGATCCAGTGCTTGCAAGCTATCGTTGCTTAGATCACGCAGCTGATCATCGGTCTTGGCAATCGTCTCGGACAGCCCCATCAGGGTCTCGGTCTCCTTGATCAGAATATCGGCTGCCGATTGAATATCAGAGATGGAAAGATGGGCATTGTCCTGTTCTGACAGAGCAAGCAATTCCTGACGGACCTGATTGACTTCTCGGTTCAGTTTTCGTCCAAGGCCGAGGACTTCGGTCTCCGAACGGGCAAGAGAGAAATCCCGGGATAGTTGTGCCACTTGCTCCAGCGAAACCGAAAGAGAGGAAGTTGAGGCAATCAAGGGCGAATTGCTCTCAATCAAGGTTCGATAACTCTGGTTCAAATAGAGTATGCTGCCAAAAGCAAGGACCGCCGTAACAAGGGAGAGCCCAGCCAGCGTCGAGAAAGTCAGTTTTATCTGTCGATCAAATCTCACCCCGGGCTCCTGAAACAAGATGCTGAAACGTGAAAACCAAATGCGCCACTGGGCCATGGTCACCATGCTCGCCATATTGGCAATGCTCGTCACTATCCTTCATAGCATTGCTGCTGACTT